>NZ_RQVH01000002.1:0-91514 GCF_003992185.1 Veillonella sp. CNR 79/14
ACACCTATAATAAATTTAATATCGAAAATTGTCAAATATGCGTTCTAAAAAATTATGCTTGACCGAACATTTGTATGTGTGTTAGAATATGAATATAAACAAACAGATGTACTATTTATTTTGTTCGATATTATTAGAGAGAGGTATATATTATGAATAAATTATTTTCTATTTTAGTAATGGTAGCTATGGTATTTGTAGTAAATGGTATGATTAATACTACAACATTAGAGATGGATACTCAAAATATTAAAGCTGTACAAGTAGATGCTGGGGATACCTTATGGAGTATCTCTCAAAAGGCATTGGCGCAAACTGAAGATATTGATATCCGTGAGTATATCGTAGCGATCGAAGAAATTAATCATTTACAGCATGGTAAGGCATTACGTGCTGGAGAAACTTTAATGATTCCTACACTGAAAGAAAAAACTATGTTCGGTTTTATTACAGCTTGGGCAAATAATTAAATTGTAGCATGTGTATGTTCGGTAAAATATTAAAATATATATATTGAATGATAGAATAAAAAGACTGTATATCCTATGTATTATTCATAGGGGTATGCAGTCTTTTTTGTCTGTTCTTTCTCATGTTTTGGAGACAGAATTGTATCTGATTATTTTCTGTATTATATAGTCTATGTACGACTATATAGAGATTCAATATACATCATCTAACTCAAGTAATATGTAGTTAATATGGTGCTATTTAGGCTTGAATATAGAAGATATAGGATTATCTACAAATTTATTGGCTTCATTAATATAACGACGTACCATATTGACACTATGGTGTCGAGTTTGTTTCATTATATTACGTTCTTCTACGCCATAATGGGCGGCTGTGGTAGCAAATCCATGACGTAGACTATGAGCTCCATATAAGGAGGGATCTTCGCCAATAGCTGCCATATAGTATTTTACAATCTCTGCAATACTTTTATCACTGATAGCAGTTTTGCGTACGTTCATATTTTTGGTAAATCCTCGAAAAATAGGGCCTGTTGTAATAGGAACAAAGCGTAGCCATGCTTTTACGGCTCTTACGGCGCATAATGCTTCATTATCTATATAAGGTATTGCTACAATTGCACCTTGGCCTTCTTGGTCAGCTTTAGAGTTGGCAACAAAGATTTCTAAACCTTGTGGTAAAAACTTTAAAGATTCTACGGTTAAGGCAGATAATTCACTACGTCGAAAGGCGCCCATAAAGCCTAATAATAAAATAGCTTTATCACGAAGTTTTTGTATAGGTGCTATATCAGCAGTTTCCATATAGTCTAGGATATCCATTAGATCATCCAGTAGTACAGGTGTTTTACCTTGTTGGTAAGTGCCTAAGGATCTACGAATACCTCTCATCGCTTGTTTGACGATAGGAGCGCTACAAGGGTTACTTTCAATACCAGAAGCATTAAAGTTTTCCGATAAGGCGCTAATGCGACGTGATATAGTATTAGCCTTAGCGTAATCAGCTAAATCATTAATATAATTGACAATAATTTCTGGTGAACTAGGAAAAAAGGATTCTTGTTTATGTTGACACCAATCCACAAAATCCATCCAATCAGATTCGTAGGCATCAACGGTATTTTCTGCTTTGGATAATAGAATGCTAGACTTAGCCTTATCGCTAAGCTTGGAGTTGTTCATAATCTCTTTATAATTGCGTAAATAGAAGTGTGTATTAGATTGACTCATAAGCACCTCAGATGTACTATATAGAGCTGTTGGTATCTATATAGCTATTTTAAACTAAAAAATTACTTCCGATAATATATCGTTATCGGAAGTAATTATATCATAGACCAAAACAAATGGCAAATATTTTGTTTATAAGGTTTTTAAGAACTCTTTCAATACATTCCAAGTAGTAACAAAACTTTCTAACTCCATACGTTCTGTAGGTGCATGTAAGTCATGAATGTTTGGCCCAATATTAATAGCATCTACAGTACCTTGTAAATTATCGAACATGTAGCCAACTTCAAGACCTGCATGGATTACATTGAACTGTAAGTTTTTAGCGCCTGTCACAGATTCATAAGCCTTTTGATAGGCTTGTTGTAAAGGACTATCAAATGTTGGTAGCCAGCCTGGATATGGGCTCTCAAGGGTCGTCGTTGCACCATGAGTTTCTGCCAATTGCGATAACTCTTTGTAATGAGCCTCTAGGTTCTTCGTATCTGTACTGCGTACTTGCATTTTAAGGTATACAGCACTATCTGCCATACTCAAAACACCAATATTATTAGAGAACCATACTTCATTTGGATTCTCAGGAGCATGTTGTAACACGTCTTGTTCAATTCCTTGAATAAGAGCACATAGTTTTTGTACAGTGTCACTACTGAAAGCACGTTCCATAGTGATGGCTTCTAGGTCTAATTCCACTAAATCTTCACGATTTACTTTAGGTACAACAGATAAAGATATTGTCATACTTTCACCAGCTGATGCATAATGAGCATTCCACTTATCTTGTTCTTCTTGTAACAGAACTTGCACATATGGCACATCTTGTAAATGTAGATACACATCAGCATAAGCACGTAATGGAATTGCATTCGGTGCACTGCCACCGCTTATTTCAGTGATGCGAATGTTATGTTCCCCTGTGATACGTTCTAATACCTTAGATAGGATATAAATGGCATTACCCCGCCCTAAATGGATATCACAACCAGAATGTCCACCTTTTAATCCTTCTATCGTGATTCTGCGCTTGGTCATTTCATTATTCACAGATACTTGTACAATAGGCAATGTTACGGTAGAACCATGACCGCCAGCACTACCGATGGTCACTTCATTCATACGTTCTCCATCCATATTGATGAGACGTTTGCCTTGTAAATGACTGTAATCTAATGTTTTTACACCTTTGAAAGTAGTTTCTTCTTCTACAGTGAATACTACCTCTAACGGAGGATGTGGAATCATTGTAGATGCTAAGATAGCCATGCCATAGGCTACTGCAAAGCCATCATCTGCCCCTAAGGTAGTTCCATTGGCATGTAAGATACCATCCTCTACATGCAAAGCGATAGGGCTGTTAATAAAGTCATGCTCCACAGACTCTAGTTTCGTGCAAACCATGTCCATATGACCTTGTAGAATCACTGGTTCATGTGATTCATATCCCTCTGTACCAGCTTTTTTAATGATTAGATTATATTGTTCATCTTGGAACACATCTAAGCCTAGGTTTAGAGCCCAGTCTTTAATATAATTAGAAATAGCTTGTTCATGCCCAGATTTTCTAGGGATATTAGCAATTTCTTGAAAGTAATGCAGAATATTATCTACATTATATTGATTCATAATAGTTTGTTCTATTGACACTTGTTCCTCCTAGATTAGTCAATATTTGGCCAACCTAATTCTTTACCACCCAACAAATGTGCATGTAAATGGAATACAGTTTGACCTGCTTTAGCGCCAGTATTTAATGTTAAACGGTATCCATCAGCGGCCAGACCTAATTCTTTTGCTACCAATTTAGCAAATGGTAAGATACCTTCCACATAGGCTTCATTATTTTCATTTAAATGAGCAATATTAGATACATGGTTCTTAGGAATGATCAGGACATGAACTGGTGCTACTGGAGCTATATCATGGAATGCCAAGAACTTGTCATTTTCTAATACAACCTTAGCTGGAATTTCTTTATTAATAATTTTACAAAATAAGCAATCTTCTTTCATGGGAATCCCCTCTCTTATCTACTGTATGATACTTACATACTATGATATTAACTATATCAAAAATATTCTATATAGTCTATTATTTATTTCTTAAAATACGATCAATTCATCATTAAATGCCTTCAAAAAATTCTATCTATTAGATGATGAACCTCGTAACAAATTAGCTCTAAATCTCCACTAGCACCACATCACTATGTACTTCTGTCAATTTACCGCTTACAATATCTCCTACATTGAAAGTATGGTCTTGTTTAGGTATTTTACTATGTACATATTCATTGGTTAAGCCATAATAGTAAAAGTCATCGCATTGTTCGATGAGAACCTTCACAGGTTGGTTAAGGAAACGGTTAGCATAGGCTTTAAAGCCTTCCTTCCCAAGTTGATTTAATAAGGCTACACGTGTCTTTTTTACGGCTTCTGGAACTTGCTCTTCCATCTTAGCAGCTGGCGTACCTTCTCGAATAGAATATGGGAAGGCATGGATATGCGTAAAACCAACTTCTTTGACAGTGCGCATGGTTTCCTCGAATAATTCGTCTGTTTCCCCTGGGAAGCCAGCGATAATATCTGTCGTGATGGATAAATTCGGAATCCGACTACGTAAATACTTCACTAAGTCTTTGTATTGTTGCAAATTATAGTGACGGTTCATCGCTTTTAACACTGGATCAGATCCTGCTTGTAATGGCAAATGTAGGTTAGGGCATACACGAGGGTTCGTTGCCATTAACTCGATTAATTCTTCCGATACTTCTACAGATTCAATAGAACCAAAACGAATGCGTTCTAAGCCATCAATGGTCAATAATTCACGCACAACGCGGCCTAAGGTTGGTCGCTCTGGTAATTCAATACCGTAGTTACCGAGGTGTATCCCTGTGAGTACTACTTCTTTATACCCATAGGCAACCAGGCGTTTTGCTTCTTCCACAATGTCTTCAATTTTTCTAGACTTTAATTTTCCTCGTGTATACGGAATGATACAGAAGGAACAGAAATTGTTACACCCTTCTTGTATCTTCATGAAAGCCCGACATTTTTCAATTTCATTGCCAAATAAAGGCATTTCTTCAAAAGTAGACTCTTCCATTACATTACGAACGATGGAAATCTGTTCTTCTGTAGATGGAATATTTTCTACTAATTCTACAATTTTATTTCGATTCGCTGTACCGATGACAAGGTTAACCCCATCGATAGCAGAAATCACTTCTGGCGCCAATTGGGCATAACAGCCTGTGACTACAATAAAGGCTTCTGGATTACGGCGCTTTGCTTGTCGGATTAATTGGCGTGATTTTTTCTCTCCCATATTTGTTACAGAACAAGTATTAATCACGTAAATAGAGGCTTCTTCATCGAAACCAACAGGAGTATATCCTGCTTTTATAAATAAACCTTTCATGGCATCCGTATCATATTGATTGACACGACACCCTAAGGTAGTAAATGCAACTGTCTTCATGAGACTCCTAATCTAGTAATTCATATTGAATCATACTCACAGCACTTAATGCCGCTGTTTCAGCACGCAATATAGTGGCTCCTAGGCTAACCTTATGGCCTCCACAGGATTCCAATAGTTCCATTTCAGTAGGGCTATAACCACCTTCAGGACCAATGCAAATGGCTATGGTATGGTATGAATTAGTATGTAACTGTGTTTGTAAAATATCTTTGATCGTCTTGTCATCTTCTCGTTCATAGGCACCTAACAAGAGAACTCCCTCATCAGATTGTAAGATTTGCAGTACTTCTGAAAGTGACTGTTCTACTGTTAATGTAGGTACATTAGGGCGACCACATTGTTGGCTTGCTTCTATGATAATTTTTTCCCATCTACTTTTCTTGGCGTTTAATTTTTTAGCATCATATTTAGCTACACAATGGACCGAAGATACACCGTAGATGTGATGAACGTTTAATTCCGTAGCCTTTTGCAATAAAAACTCGAACTTATCGCCTTTCAAAAAGGATTGAATTAACACTACTTTCGTAGCTGATGTAGACACGTCAATGGTACGTAATCGTTTCGCCATATATATATCTGATTCCTCAGATATTAACACAAATTCACCTGTATGCCCTTCATGATTGCCCACAATAAAAGGTTCCTCTTTAGAATGGCGCAATACATGAAAGAGATGATGTGCTGTATCTGTAGGTAATTGGATACTTTCATCTATAATGCCATCAATAAATATTTTTTTCATATACTACCTATCTTATGCTAAGGCAAAGGTATGCCAAGGGCCCTCTACCATTTCTTCCATAATAGTCCAGTGGTTAGTAATATACGGCATAATTTCATCATACCGATCGTCTACAATACCACTTATTATTAGTATACCATTATCGTGTAGTTTTTCCCTAATCATAGGCAATAAAATTTTTAGAGGATCTACTGTTAAATTCGCTAGTATGAGATGAGCTTTACCGTGAAAGTCATCGCTTAAATTGCCATGAATGATGGTTGCCTCAATACCATTGCTTGCACAGTTTTCCTTTGCTTGTATAGCTGCTTCTTCTTCTAAATCTATCCCCACCAAATTAGGAATCCCTAAATGATGGGCTGCTAGTAATAAAATACCTGTACCAGTACCAATATCTAGGCAAACCTGTTGGCTCAAATCTACGGGAATACGGTGTATATATTTGCCTAATAAAGTGGCGCAGTTTCTAGTAGTTTCATGGTCTCCTGTGCCAAAAGAAAGCTTTGTATCCATGGTCATTACCACATCTTGTTCTGTAGCGAGTGGATCTGTAGAGGCATCATAGCTTTGCCAAGCGGGACAAATCACCAAGTCTGGTAACAATCTCGTAGGCATAATATATTGTTGCCAACTATGATACCATTGCTCATCGTCTACAATTTTACTTACCATATCACTATAGGAAATATTAGCAACTTGTAATGCTGTTTCTATGATCTGTTTCCACTGCTCCTTATCTTTGTCTACGCCTAAATAGATGGTCACACGGCTTAAGTTGGGGTTATTTGCTATTGTTTCTTCTATGTATCCATTACTCTCTATATCATTAAAAATGGCAGCCATTTCATCAATGACTGCCACTTCTACAGTAATGGATATTTCTATCCATTTCATAGATGACTCCTTACTTACCAAGTTTTAATCTTGGCAAAATAACTGTTTCACCTTATCACTTAAATTTTCTAATATGCTTTTGTTCACTTTCAAAGTATTTACATCTTCTTTGTTTTCTGCAGCAAACTCAACTAATAATTGACGTTGTTTATCTGTCAATTTTTTAGGTGTTTCCACAGTGACAACTACGTGTTGATCACCACGTTGGCTTGGTTGACGTAAATACGGAACACCTTGTCCTTTGATTCTGAAAGCAGTACCAGTTTGTGTGCCTTCAGGGATTTTTAACTCCACTTTACCTTCTAAAGTAGGAACTTGTATAGTAGCACCTAGTGCAGCTTGTGAGAAAGAGATAGTTTGACGTAATACAACATCGTTGCCACTGCGTTCAAACTCTTTGTCACGAGCTACAGAGATATACACATATAAATCACCTTTAGGGCCACCTAATGTACCAGGTTCCCCTTCTCCAGATACACGAAGGCGTGCACCATCGTCGACACCAGCTGGTATTTTGATTTCTATATCACGACGTTTGATAGCTTGTCCTTGTCCACGACATACTTTACAAGGTTTTTCAATAATTTTACCTTGTCCACCGCATCGAGAACATGTGCGCACCGTTTGCATACGTCCAAATGGTGTATTTTGAATGACAGCTTCTTGACCGGAACCATGACAGTTTGGACATGTTTCTACTTTAGAACCAGGCTCACCACCTGTACCATGACAATGATCACACTCTTCATGGCGCTGTACATTGACTTTCATCGTTGTTCCAAATACAGCATCACGGAATGAAATGCGTACATCTTGGCGTAAATCGGCACCACGCTCTGGACCACGTTGACCACGGCCACCACCGCCGCCGAACATGTCAAAGATATTACCAAAAATATCTTCAAATCCGCCACCACCGCCGAAACCGCCAAATCCGCCGCCACCAAAACCACCGCCAAAACCGCCAGCGGAGTTACCTCCGCCAGCAGTAAAGGCATCATGACCGTATTGGTCATATTGTGCTTTTTTCGTGTCATCAGATAATACTTCGTAGGCTTCATTCACTTCTTTAAAGTTCTTTTCTGCCTCTTCAGGATTATCACGGTTTACGTCTGGATGGTATTGACGTGCTTTCTTACGAAATGCTTTCTTAATTTCATCTTGGGATGCATTTTTGTTGACGCCAAGGACGTCATAATAATCACGAGCCATTATCTATGTCCCTTCTTATTATTTTTTGTCTTCGTCAACTACTGTGTAGTCAGCGTCTACTACATTATCATCTTGTTTAGGAGCTTCTTGTCCACCTTGTTCGCCTTGAGCTTGCGCTTGTTCGTACATTTTAGAGGACAATTCGTATAAAGGAGCTGTCAATGCTTCGCTATCAGCTTTAATTTTTTCAATATCGCCAGACTCAATAGATGCTTTTAACGTTTCTGTCGCTTTTTTAACAGCTTCTAATTGTGCTGCATCAGCTTTACCTTCAAAGTCTTTCACTGCTTTTTCAGCTTGGTATACCAAGTTATCAGCATTGTTTTTCACTTCTACTTCTTCTTTTTTAGCTTTATCTTCAGCTGCATGTGTTTCAGCTTCTTTTACCATGCGGTCGATTTCTTTATCGCTCAAACCGGAAGAAGATGTAATTGTAATAGCTTGCTCTTTACCAGTACCAAGATCTTTTGCTTTTACATTTACGATACCATTCGCATCGATGTTGAAAGTAACTTCGATTTTAGGTACTCCACGAGGAGCTGCTGGGATACCGGACAATTCGAAACGGCCCAATGTTTTGTTAGCTGCCGCCATGTCGCGTTCCCCTTGTAATACATGGATATCAACGGAAGGTTGATTATCAGCTGCTGTGGAGAATACTTGAGATTTAGATGTAGGGATTGTTGTGTTACGGTCAATAATACGAGTGAAGATACCACCCATAGTTTCAATACCTAAAGACAATGGAGTTACGTCAAGTAACAATACGTCTTTTACTTCACCTACTAATACACCACCTTGGATGGCAGCACCGATAGCTACACATTCGTCAGGGTTGATGTTTTTAGTTGGTTCTTTACCTAATTCGCGTTTGATCGCATCTTGTACTGCTGGAATACGAGTAGAACCACCTACTAATAATACTTTGTCGATTTCAGAAGCGGATAAGCCAGCATCTTTCATCGCTTTACGAGTAGGTTCGATAGTTGCTTCTACAAGGTCACGAGTCAATTCATCGAATTTAGCGCGAGTTAATGTTACGTCTAAATGTTTAGGACCTGTTGCATCCGCTGTGATGAATGGCAAGTTGATTTGTGTGCTTGCCACGCCAGACAACTCAATTTTAGCTTTTTCAGCAGCTTCTTTTAAACGTTGATCAGCTAATTTATCGTTGGACAAATCAATACCAGTTTCTTTTTTGAATTCACTAATTAGATAATCCATAATGCGTTGGTCAAAGTCGTCACCACCTAAATGGTTGTTACCAGATGTTGCCAATACTTCGAACACGCCTTCACCCAATTCAAGGATGGATACGTCGAATGTACCACCACCAAGGTCGAATACAAGGATTTTACCGTCTTCACCTTTGTCTACGCCATATGCTAAAGCAGCTGCTGTAGGTTCGTTGATGATACGTAATACTTCTAAGCCTGCTACTGTACCAGCGTCTTTTGTAGCTTGACGTTGAGAGTCAGTGAAGTATGCAGGAACAGTGATAACTGCTTGTTTTACTGGTTCCCCTAAATGAGCTTCTGCATCAGCTTTAATTTTTTGTAGAATCATAGCAGAGATTTCTTGTGGTGTATAGGATTTACCTTCTACATTCACTTTGTAATCTGTACCCATATGACGTTTAATAGAAATGATTGTGTTTTCAGGGTTAGAAACTGCTTGACGTTTAGCTAATTGACCTACTAAACGTTCGCCATTTTTTGCAAAACCTACTACGGAAGGAGTCGTTCTAGCTCCCTCTTGGTTTGTAATAACAGTTGGTTCGCCGCCTTCCATTACTGCGAAACAAGAATTTGTTGTACCTAAGTCAATACCAATTACTTTTGCCATTTAACATGACCTCCTAATACTTCTTCTAATATGTTAATTAAAATTACTTATACATTATCCATTATGAACTACTTTTACCATGGCTGGACGTACCACGCGGCCTTCTACAGTATAGCCTGTTTGTAATACTTCACACACAGTGTCATCTTCCATATCTTCAGCTGGCACACGCATGATAGCTTGGTGGTAATTTGGATCAAACGGTTGACCCACAGCTTCAATCACCGCTAATCCTTGTTTTGATAGGCTTGCCATTAAGCTTTGTTGAATCATTACAAATCCTTCCATGAAAGCCTTCGTTTCTGGCGTTTCAGGTGCTGAAAGTGCCCTTTCAAAATTATCTAAGACTGGGAGTAAATCTTCAATAACATGTGATTTAACAAATACCCCTAATTGTTCTTTTTCTTGGTTTGTACGACGTCTGAAGTTTTCAAAATCTGCTTGCAAACGCATGTATCGTTGCTCCCATTCTTTCGTAGGGTCTACTGCTTCAGGAGCTTCTTCTTCCAAAACTTCCACTTCAGGAGTGACTGTTTCTTCTTGTTTATTTTCTTCCATACTTCACCTCTTTACAGCTTCTTTTTCTGTTCTTGTAATTCTTCCATGCACTTATTAATATAGGCTAGGATACCCATAATACGGCCATATTCCATTCGTGTAGGACCTACAATAGCGAGGGTACCTACTTGATGAGGAACATTGAAACTTGCTTGGATAACGCTAATATCTTTCACCAGTTCGTTGGAGTGACCTATTTTGACATCGATAGGACTACTAGAGTTTGGCGTTAATAATTGGGTTAACTCATCTTGTTGTTCTAATAAGGCTAACAGTGGTTGGGCCCGTTTAATATCGTTAAACTCTGGTTGTTCTAATAAGGATGTAGTTCCTATTGTATAGAATAGTTTTCGCTTAGCAATGGCTCGATATAATGTGTCACAAAAAACTACATACGTTGTATCTTGTAAATCCAAAGTTACTCGCATTTTGTCTAAGTTTTCTTGCGTGATATCCTGGATGGATACATCATGAAGTACACTATTAAAGCGATGCGCATGCATAGCTAATTCTTCTTTATTAATAGGTTCTGTAAAATAAATTGGCTCATTATCCAAAGCACCTGTATTCGTTACCACCACCATGACCGCTCTATGTTCATCGATAGGAAGAACATGGATATAGGTTATAGTAGATGAATCATGGGCGGGAGCTAAAAACATACTCACATTATGACTAATACGAGAAATAAGTTTTGCTATTTCTACAAAAAAATCATCAAGTTCTTGTTGATGAGTCTGCCATAACTCTTGAATTACAGGAATATCTTCAGCAGCATCGTCTTCAAACTCCTGTAAAGTGTCTACATAGTACTGGTAGCCTTTTGCCGAAGGTATGCGACCTGCTGATGTATGAGGTTGTTCAAGAAAGCCAAGATCTTCTAAATCAGCCATTTCATTTCGTACCGTCGCAGGACTGATACCTAAATCATAATTCTTTGCGATTGTACGAGAACCAACCGGTTCCGCTGTTTTAATGTAATCTTGAATGATAGCACGCAGAATGCGCTCTTTCCTTTCATCCATAGTATCACCTCGTTATTATTAGCACTCACTAAGGCTGAGTGCTAACTACAAGATATATAGTATCACATTTACAACATATGTCAAGTGAAAAATTGGTGAAAGTTCAGTAAATACCGTATTAGTCAAAAAAACAAACTTTTGATTATTTAGTTTGGTGAGGTATGTCAGTACTAATTTGGGCAAAAGGAAGAGCACGGCACATTCCTCCGCAAACTGATACTTCGTTAGGTTTGCTCCGGAACATGCCGTGCTCTTCTAGGGTTGTCATCAATTAGCCCATTAGCTTAACATATCTCACCAACGCATCCAATCTGGTGGAAGTTTGAGGGCGAGCGTTGCTGTGATCCTCTACGTTAGCTCTTACATAGTGCATTATATAGACATACCTCACTAACGCATCTACTCGGTGTGAGATTTAATCGATGTATACTCCCTTTTATAATTGTATCGTCATAGAATTGATAGTATAATGATATTAAGATTAAATATTGGTAACTATTAAGATATTAGGCTTTGTAAGATGCTAGGCCTTAGCTTAATCTTGTTTTAGATTAATGATTTCTATAAAGGAAAGGTAGTATATGAAATTTATTGTATTACAACGTGATGACATTGAAAATTTTGTACATGTCGAGCAAGCACAAGTTCATGATTTAATAAACGAAGATCATCATAACGAATTAGCACACATATTGGACTATGCAAAACACGGAGAACAATTACAGTTCATAAAAAAAAGCAGTACACTCCTACCCAAAGGAGTACGACTGCTGTATGTCCCTCCATCGGAAGCACTTGGTATCACTACAGGTGAAACTTCCATATCATTAGAATGGACTGGATTAGAAGAAGATACGTTATATATCATACAAGATGAAGAACCACTTAAACTACGTATTACGAATCCAAAAGCTGGGGTGTATTATAAAACCCTAGCATAAAATACTTCTTCCAGACTATCCAATGAATCATTCAAAATAACTACAAAAGACCAGTACAAGACATCAAGCATGTAAGTTGTACTGGTCTTTTTATGTATTATAGTACTCATATTCTCCTTAGGAACGCCATTATGCGTAACATATCTTGTGGCCTCCTTACTACCTAAATCACGTATACACAAGAAACGAGCAACATGTAGTTCAGTAAAACTGTTAGGCGACTCCTTAGTAGCAAACTCTACTAATTTTTTCCCCTTGAGGAACACCATTATGCGTAGCAGATCTTGTGGCTCCCCTTACTACCTAAATCACACATAACTAGAAACGAGCAACATGTTCCGGAGGAAACCTAACCACTGTATCAGTTTCTGGAGGAATATGTTGCTCGTTTCCCTTTGCTAGTTAGTCAATAGCCACAAGATTACATAACAGAAGAAGTGACGACTTCAAACATTATGAAATACCGTTTGTGAGGAGTATACCGTGCTCTTCCTTTTAATATATTTAGTTTAGTTAGCCACAGGCTACATAGCATCACAAGTGACGTTTTACTGGAATGGATTCCCCAATCGCTGTAACACATGCTCGAACTTCTCTTTTGGCTTCGCATTAGTGCTATACCATTCTAAGAGCTCCGAGATTTTTTGTTCTGCTTCTTCTGGGGATAATCCTTCTAGCAAGGTAATTGCTTTTCGAGGCAAGGCACCGCTTGTGCCACCTGCTACTAAGGTAAAGCCATTTGGTTTTCCCACTAGGCCGATGTCTTTGATCATAGACTCTGCGCAGCATCGTGGGCAACCGCTGATGCCGATGCGAATTTTATTCGGCATATCTTTGCCGTAGTGTTTTTGGTCTACCATAGTCGCCATCGGAATGGTTTCCATAAAGGCATGGCTACATCCATCTGTACCGCGGCATGCCACGATGGAGTTCACCGATTTATGTTGTACTTGCACCACTCCATCTGGTAAATGTTCCAAGATAGATTCTTTTTGTTCTTTTGTAATGTCATAAATTTGAATGCCTGTAGGAACGATACGGAACTTTCCATTATGTTCTTTCGCTAGGCTAAAAATTGCCTCCATTTGTTCGTATGTGAACTCACTGAATAAGGCATGTAAAATAACTGCTGTTTTCATAAAACTCTCCTAAATTAACTGTATGGGCGTACATTCCTACTTAGGACGTAAGGAACTGACTAAACACATAATTGCCGTGCTTGGCCCCTTCCTTAGTGAGACGATATGCATCATCTTCATAAACAAGCAATTGTTTACGTATTAGATCTGTTACAACAGATCCATATATATTGTGAAAGTCTAAATTAAATCGACTTTCAAACAAACTAGGTACTAATCCCCACTTCGTGCGCAACGCAAGAAAGCTAAAATCTTCATAGTCACGAGGGCTAGTGATGATTTCTTCCTCAATGCATGGACTTTCACCCATTTCAATTTTATGGATGTAAGGCACCACGTAAGGGGTATTCTGAAAGCGCCGATTCCCAACAAAGGAATGAGCACCAGCACCAAAGCCGATGTAATCAGCGCCATGCCAGTATTTGATATTATGACGACTGAAAGCTCCATCTTTACCAAAACTAGCAATTTCATATCTATCGAACATCTGTTTTTCTAACCCTTCTACAAGGTAGTCGTACATCTGTTCGCATATATCTTCAGACGGTAATATGACCGAATGATCCATAACTTGGCGATGCAATAAGGTACTAGGTTCCACTTGCAGGCCATAGATAGAGATATGATTTATGGGCAAAGACTGAATGACTTCTAGATTATAAGAAATATCTTCCAATGTTTGTCGGGGTAATCCATAAATTTGATCAATGCTAATATTGCGGAACCCTACCTCATAGGCATCTAGAACTGCTTGTTGTGCCATCTTTGCCGTATGGGTTCGGTGCAATACACGCAAATGGTCATCACGAAATGTTTGCACACCAAAGCTAATGCGGTTAATTCCTAGTTCATGCAATTGTTTCAGGTATTGTGCATCCACTTCACCAGGGTTAGCCTCAATGGTAATTTCTACATCACTGCTAACCGTATATGTTTTGTACACTGTCTCTAATATACGATTCAATTCCTTGATGGACAATACAGTCGGTGTTCCACCGCCGAAGTAAATCGTATCGAAGGGCTCTGTCCCCAAGAAGGCCTGATTAGATTCAATCTCTTGGCGCAACGCATAGGCGTACACATCAAAATAGTCTTCTAATCCTTGGTACGAAGGGAAATCACAGTAGGTACACTTTTGACGGCAAAAGGGAATGTGGATATACATTCCCCTGTGACCTACTGGAATACGAGTTGTATTCATTAGTTTTCTACTTTCAAAATCGCCATGAATGCTTCTTGTGGAATCTCTACAGACCCTACAGCTTTCATCCGTTTTTTACCTTCTTTTTGTTTTTCTAGCAATTTACGTTTACGGGAAATATCACCGCCGTAACATTTTGCCAATACGTCTTTACGCCAAGCTTTTACCGTTTCACGAGCTACAATTTTTGTTCCTACTGCCGCTTGGATTGGAATTTCAAAGTTTTGACGTGGAATCAATTCTTTCAATTTCTCAGCGAGGGCACGGCCACGTAATTGAGCGCGATCTTTGTGAACGATAATACTCAAGGCATCGACAGGATCTCCATTTAATAAGATGTCCATTTTCACCATTGGAGATTGTTGGTAGCCAATCAATTCATAGTCCAAGGATGCGTAGCCTTTCGTAGCAGATTTCAATTTATCGAAATAATCGTAAATGATTTCCCCTAGCGGCAAGTGGTATACGATAGATACACGGCTTTCATCAATGTATTCCATGCTGATGTATTCCCCACGTTTGTCCTGTGAAAGTTCCATAATGGCCCCCACATAATCTTTAGGAACGATAGTGGTAGCCTTTACATATGGCTCTTCTACATAGTCAATTTCAGTTGGTGGCGGTAATTTAGCAGGGTTATCCACTTCGATGACTTCCCCATTTGTTTTGTATACCTTATAGTTTACGCTTGGAGCAGTCGTAATCAAGGATAGATTATACTCCCGTTCCAATCGTTCTTGGATGACATCCATGTGTAATAGTCCAAGGAAACCGCAACGGAATCCAAAACCTAGTGCCAAGGATGTTTCTGCTTCGTATTCTAAAGCAGCATCGTTTAAATTTAGTTTTTCTAAGGCATCCCGTAAGTTTTCATAATCTTTGGAATCTGTTGGGTATAGACCACAATATACCATGGACACGGCCTTGCGGTATCCTGGTAATGGTTCTTCAGCTGGATTATCTGCTTTTGTGATCGTATCCCCTACACGACAGTCACGAACATTTTTAATACTTGCTGCCACACAGCCTACAGAGCCACATGGTAATTCTTGGACTGGCAACAGATGCGGTGTAAATACACCTAATTCAGTGACCTCAAAATCCTTAGAACTGTGCATCATACGAATGGTATCTTTTACTTTCAAAGAACCTTCTTGCACGCGCACGTAAGCAATGGCACCTTTGTAGGAGTCAAAGCGAGAGTCAAAAATTAAGGCACGTGCTGGTTTATCAGAATGATCTGGTGGTGCAGGAATTTTCTCTACAATCGCTTCTAAGATATCCTGAATACCAATGCCAGACTTAGCACTGGCCAAAATAGCATCAGATGCATCTAATCCAATAACATCTTCGATTTCACGTTTTACACGTTCAGGATCTGCACTTGGCAAATCAATTTTATTAATGACAGGAATGATTTCCAAATCATGTTCCAATGCTAAATAGACATTGGCCAAAGTTTGCGCCTCTACACCTTGTGCAGCATCAACCACCAACAAGGCTCCTTCGCAAGCTGCCAAGGAACGGGATACTTCATAGCTGAAGTCCACGTGACCTGGTGTGTCGATTAAATTTAATGTGTATTCTTGTCCATCTTTTGCAGTGTGCAATAAACGAACGGATTGGGCTTTAATCGTAATGCCCCGTTCCCGTTCTAGGTCCATGGAGTCTAAGACTTGGGCTTGCATTTCTCGTTTCGTCAAAGACCCAGTTGCTTCGATTAAACGATCCGCTAGCGTGGATTTACCATGGTCAATATGAGCAATGATACAAAAATTACGAATATGTGATGTACTCATGACTTCCCTTTCTAACAAACAATATCTATTACACCACCACCGAGAACTCGACTTCCTTCGTAGAATACGACAGATTGCCCCGGTGTAATGGCGCGTTGTGGTTCCGTAAATTCAACTTTCATAGTACCGTCCTCTGTGAAAGTAACAGTACATGGTGATGGTTTCGCGGCATACCGAATTTTACCTTCTGCTTGCAATAATGTGGGCACAACTCCGTCTAGGAAGTTATAGTTTTTACACAACATGGTGCGAGAGAATAAACTTTCATTAGGACCTACGATAACCTCATTCGTTTCGCCATCTAATTTCACAACATAGAGAGGATATGCATAGGCAATGCCCAAGCCTTTACGTTGTCCAATTGTATAATTGTATAATCCATTATGCGTACCTAACACCTCACCATTTTCATGGACAATGCGCCCTGATTTAGGTTTCGATTTCGATGTTTTTTCGATGAACCCTTGGTAATTATGATTCGGCAAGAAACAGATATCTAAGCTATCTGGTTTATCCCATACAGGCAATTCTTTTTCATGAGCCATTTCGCGAGTTTTCGTTTTTGGTTGATTCCCCAAAGGAAAGACTAAATGTTTTAAAATATCTTGGGTTAACGTGTACAATACATAACTTTGATCCTTCGTTGGATCGTCACCTTTATGTAATTCATACCGTTGTGCTGCCTCATTGTACATAACCTGCGCATAATGACCTGTCACCATGTGTGTAGCTCCTAAGGATAAGGCACGTTGTAGTAACAAATCGAATTTGATATTGCGATTACAGAACACGCATGGATTCGGTGTACGACCATTGGAATATTCTGTGATAAAATAATCTACCACATTATCTTTGAAAATATCTTTCGCATCCACCACATGATGCTCAATACCAAGAAAATCACACATCTTCTTCGCATCCACCACGGCTTGGGGAATTTCGTCTTCCTCCGTGTCGCTGACCCACAAACGCAAGGTAATACCAAATACCTTATACCCCTGTTCTAATAACATTGAAGCGGTTAAAGAACTATCTACGCCACCGCTCATAGCTACTGCATATACTTTGTCCATATTATCTCCTACCATCAAATTGATACATCAAAACAGATTGAAAGTCTGAAGATGTATAATTGAACAAAAATTATACTTATACATATCACTATATTATACCGTATTTTAGGGGATAATGACAATAATTTAAACCCATAATTGGCTTAATTATCCGTTTCTCATAATAAAAAACCACCTACTTATGCAGGTGGTTTTGATACTTCTCGGTGGGTGTCGCTTACCCCACATCTCAATCCTATTTCTAGTTGTGTAGAGGCCACAAATTTTCTACCTCGAGAAGTTCTTTTAAATATTATATCAAAAGTATCACTATGTAGTAAAGACTTCTACTAATCATATAGAAAGTAAATATTCTACCCTCTATGTTTTAATATCTCTTCAGCAGCCCCCAAGATACCTAGCATGGAGTGTTCAAATACGAGTCCGCCTTGCATAAAGATGGTATACGGTGGTCGCACTGGTCCATCTGCGCTGAGTTCGATGGAGGATCCTTGTACAAAGGTTCCACCTGCCATGATGATTTTATCTTCGTAGCCAGGCATATCTCCTGGGATGGGGTGAACATGGGCATCTACAGGGCTATAGGCTTGCATGCCACGGCAGAAGTATTCCATTTCTTCTGGTCCATGTAGATTGATAGCTTGGATTAAGTCAAAGCGTGGTGCATCGACTTTTGGAAATACTTCATATCCCAATAAGGTTCCCACCGCTGCTGTATAGACCGCCCCTTTTAAAGCTTGTAATACTACATGTGGTGCTAAGAATAGTCCTTGGAAGAATAAGCGATATCCCGGTGCGTAGGATCCCATATGGTCTCCTAAGCCTGGAGCTGTTAACTGATACCCCACTTGTTCCACTAAGTCATCTCGACCTACCACGTAGCCACCGGTAGGCGCAATACCGCCACCAGCATTTTTAATGAGAGAGCCTGCCATAATATCGGCTCCTACTTCTAGAGGCTCTCTAGTTTCTGTAAATTCACCATAACAATTATCCACAAAGGTTATAGTTGCAGGATTTACTTCTTTTACAGCTTTCACAATGATACCAATGTCTTCTACAGATAAAGGTTCTCGTGTGCTATACCCTCTAGACCGTTGGATGACCACTACTCGAGTGTCTTTTGTAACAGCTTGGCGAATGCCCTCTAAATCGTAGGTATTATTCACCAAAGGAACTTCTTTATAGATGAAACCTTGCTCTGTTAATGATCCTGGCACATGGCGTGATGCACCAATGACGGATTGCATCGTATCGTATGGTTGTCCTACGGCATAGACGAACTCTTTCCCTTTCGATCCATTGCCCAAGATGGCTTGCAAGGTTGTGGCTAATGCATGAGTACCGGACACGAAATGAGGACGCACGATGGCACGCTCTCCTTTAAATACGTGAGCAAATACTTCGTCTAGTTTCTCACGCCCCACATCATTGTAACCATAGCCACTGGTGCCATTAAAATGATAATCTGAAAGTTGACACTCTTTAAATGCTTCCAGTACTTTTTTTGTATTATATAACGCCACAGGCTCAAATTTTTTGAACTCTTTTTCAGCTAACTCAAGAGCCTGTTGACGGATTTCTTCTACAGTCATTCTATTCCTTTCTATGTATAGAAAACTCAAAACTAGCTTGAACCAGTTCCATAGCTTCCTCATAAATGCTTTCTTCACTGCGATTCGGAGTGATAGAAATCCACTGAATATATGGCATCCTTTTATACCACGTAATTTGCCGCTTTGCAAATTGTCGTGTATGTTGTTGGACTAATTCAATAGCCCGTTCTTTTGAATATTCCCCGTGAAAGTAAGGAATAATCTCTTTATATCCAATGCCTTTGAACGCCTGCGAATCTGGTTTCACGCCAGATTCCAATAGGTGTTCTACTTCCTCGAATAAGCCATCTCGAACCATATACTCTACTCGAAGGTTAATCCGTTCGTATAGTTCTTCCCTGGACCGTTCTAAGCCGATGACAGGACCATGAAAGACTAATCCTTCTTTTGATGGCGTTAATAAGGCATGTCCCTCACCAGCTAAGACACACTCGATCGCACGGTATAGGCGATGTTTATCTTGGAATGGTAACGTCACCCCTTCTTTTTCAGCCAATTCATTGGCATAGGCTTGTAAACCTTCTAATCCAGAGGTGTCAAAAATATTATCTAATTCAAGGCGTAAACTTTCATTGCGAGGGACATCTAAAAAGTCATATCCTTCTAGTAAGGATTGCACATACAGCCCTGTCCCACCGGATAAGATGGGAATCTTCCCCTTTTTGTTAACAGCATCTATGACAGTGTTAGCTTGTGCATTGAACTCTGCCACACTGTACGAGTCATTAGGCTCATGGGTATCGATGAAATAATGAGGCACTCTGTTCAATTCTTCAAGGGTAGGTTTGGCAGTACCAATGGTCAACCCTTTATAGATTTGGTAAGCATCTCCAGATAGTACGGGAGATTGTAAGGTTTCCGCCATCCGCAAGGTAAGGGCTGTTTTCCCTACTGCGGTAGGACCCAAAATAGTGATTAACTGGTTCATCTTACCTCCTTTCATAGATACCATAAGAAATGGAACTATATTTACCACCCACCATTTCTATGGGCGGAATATCTTTGAATAGACGACTGCCTTTGCGTTCTTTAATGACCAAACGTTTCGATTTCTCTAAAGCAAGTTCTACAATCTCTGGAGTTACTTTAGATTCTAGCAAATGCCCACGCCACTGCAGAAATTGAGGACTTTCATAAACAGGATTTTCAAACATAGGATCCAAATAGATAACATCATACCGATTAGATTCTATCTGTTGTAAATACTCCTGATAACTACAAATGACCAATTGAATACGGCGCAACGCCTCTGTTACACTTGGATTTTTATGCTGAAAGTGTCGAAATCCATAATTGGTGATATACCCCAAGATAGGATGTCCTTCAATAGCCGTATGACGTGTTAACTGTGGACAACCATAGCTGATAACAGCACTATCTGAACCTAATCCAGCGGTACAATCTAAAACAGATGTGACCGTTTCATAACCAATAGCTCGTAGCAGATGGTCTGCATGTCCACGGTCAATTTCTAACAAGCGCAAATGTGCCATAGATAGATGAAATTGATGAGGTATTCCCTCTTTTGTTACAAAAGAAGGACCTTCCTTGGTCACTACCAAGGCACCACTGCAGTGATTTGTATCTAGCAATTCTTCAATGGACTGATGCTTTCGTGGCACATAGGGCATTTGCAGGAGTTGACTTAGCTTCTTAGCCTGTTCAATGAGATATGCATTTGTCTTTGAACTTGTGCTAATAAGATACATATTAACTCCGTAAAAATAATTTTCCTAATTCGTCTGGTGTAAATTTAATGATCGTAGGTCGTCCATGAGGACACACATAGGGCTTTTCCGTGCTGAACAGGTCTTGTAGTAAAGCATCAATTTGTACCAAGTTTAGATTATGCCCTGCTTTAATGGCGCCACGACAGGAAGCATAGGCCAACATTTCATGACGTAATTGTGCCGCACTTGGACTTTGATGATCATGCATGTAGGAAAATACGTATTGTAAAATCTCTGGAACTTTGCTTTCAATAATATCCACAGGATGACCATCAATGCGTAAGGAAGTAGGTCCTCCTTGGTCTACTTGGAATCCTAAGTCTAACAATGTATCTCTTTGCTCTTCCGCCAATGTTAATTCTTCCTCGCTAACATCCATGTGCATAGGCATTAATAATTCCTGCATAGGAATGGACTCGGATGATTTGCATAGTTTGTCATACCGCACACGTTCGTGCGCTGCATGTTGGTCGATAATGTATAAATCATCGCCTTTTTTTGCCAAAATATAGCAAGAGGCTACTTGGCCCATAGGAAGTAATCCATGATTAGCTACTGTTTTACTAGCATTAGTATTATATGAATTACTATGATCAGCATCATAGGAACTATCTATACCAAGAGCATCCCCAGTATTAGAATCACCTGCTAGACCTTGTGTTGCACTTAAATATCTCGATACGGATTCATTTCCAGTATGGTTTATATATGGCTCTACAGAACTTGGTACTAAATTAGGCCGTGATTCACGGATAGCTCTGAACCGATCTTTATCCTCTTGGGTATAACTTTTAGGCACAAAGTTTTCATTCACATCTAGGGTTTCGTTAAAGTTAGCTTGCTCATACACAGTGCGCTGTGGCGCTGTATATCCCTTTTGACGAATCGTATCCACGAGAGCCTCTGTTTTTTCACGCATCACTGTAAATCCTTGGGAACGCCCAGTGAATACTTTATCGTAGTCGATAGCTGTAGCAATGGTTTCTTCTTGCTGGCTAGTCCTGTGATGAGTCGGATGTTCTAAGGCTTGTAAAATACTGTTATACACTGCTTTAAAAACCGGCTTATCGTCAGAGAATTTCACTTCACTTTTTCGTGGATGTACATTGATATCTACGGTCCTTGGAGGTACTACAATTTGTAACACTACCAAGGGATAGCCACCCTTCGGTAATAGGGCATGGTACGCCGTATCGATAGCCTTGTAGATAGCTTTGTCGGAAATAACACGTTGGTTTACGATGGTCGTCTGCCATTGACGGCTACTTTTTAGTACTGTTGGCTTACTGACCACACCTTCCACATAAATACCTTCCGTCTCATAAGCAATGGGAAATACATCTTCACTAACTTTAAATCCATAGAGAGCGGCGATAGTATCCACCATCTTATGATTCCCTGGTGTCATGATGGTAACTCGTGTATCAACAATACATTTGAAAGCAATATGGGTGTGGCTCAGTGCCAGTTTGCCAATCATATCTTGAATCTTATTCGCTTCTGTACGAGTAGATTTTAAAAACTTTCTACGAGCTGGGGTGTTATAAAATAAATCTTTCACCTCAATGGAGGTGCCCACCGATGTGCCACATGGATCGCAATCTACCATATGACCACCTTCGATATAAATCCGTGTGCCCATAGTATCCGTTTCCTGACGGGTCCGTAAGGTAAACTTAGATACAGAGGCAATGCTGGCAATCGCTTCACCACGAAAACCTAAAGAGGCAATATCGTATAAATCGTCGGCACTGCGAATTTTACTAGTAGCGTGACGCAATACGGCTAGCCGTGCATCTACTTCGGACATACCGCACCCATTGTCGGTGATACGCATGTATTCGATGCCACCTTCTGCAATTTCTACTTCAATGGAAGTAGCCCCTGCATCGATAGCATTTTCTACTAACTCTTTGATAACAGAGGCAGGGCGTTCTACCACTTCGCCAGCTGCTATCTGATTAATAGTCGTTTCATCTAGGACATGAATGGTTGGCATTACTTGCCACCTCCTTGTTTCGCCTCTTCCTGTAAACGATATAATTCACTGATAGCCTCTATGGGTGTCATACTCATTATGTCTAGCTTTAATAACTGATCCAGAACAGGTTGTGTAAATAAATCACCACTCCCGAATAGAGGGCCTATAACACTTTGTTTTTCTTTTTTCTTAGGCACTGCTTCCGATACCACTTTTCCATCTTCCAAATGAGATAGAATTGTGTTAGCTCGATCTAGAACAGCCTTAGGAAGACCTGCTAATTTAGCCACATGGATACCATAACTGCGGTCTGCTCCACCTTTTACAATGCGGCGCAAAAATAGCACATCATTGCCTTTATCTTTAACGGCCACCGTATAGTTTTTCAGTTTACTATATTGGTCTTCCAGTTCAATCAATTCGTGATAGTGAGTAGCGAACAAACTTTTACAGTGAATGGTTTCACAAATGTGCTCTACCACGGCACGGGCAATGCTAAGGCCATCAAAGGTAGACGTACCACGGCCTATTTCATCGAGGATGACTAGACTGTTGCACGTTGCATGTTCTAGGATATAGGATACTTCTTTCATTTCCACCATGAAAGTACTTTGGCCTGTGGAAATATCATCGCTGGCACCGACGCGGGTAAAAATTCTGTCCACAGGAGCAATGGTGGCTTCTCTAGCAGGAATAAATGAGCCAATTTGCGCCATAATCATGAGCAAAGCCACTTGACGCATATAGGTAGATTTACCTGCCATGTTAGGACCTGTGATGAGGATAAACTCCTCTTCGGAATGGTTCAACACCACATCATTAGGAATGAACAATTCCTGTTTCAGCAAGGTTTCAATCACTGGATGGCGACCATCTTTGATGGAAATCGCCCCATTTGTAACAATAGTAGGACATACATATTTATTAGTAAAGGCCACTTCCCCTAAGCTCAAAATCACGTCTAACTGTGCAATGCCACGAGCCGTTTCTTGAATCTCTTTAATATGTGCTTTAGCAATCAAACGCAAGTCTTGGTACAAAGAATATTCCAACTTTTGAATCTGTTCTTTTGCATTGAGCATTTTTATTTCAAACTCTTTTAGCTCTGGCGTAATATAGCGCTCTGCATTGGTTAAGGTTTGCTTACGAATGAAATAATCTGGTACGAGACCCACTTGCCCTTGGGATACTTCAAAATAGTATCCGAATACTTTATTGTATCCTGTTTTTAGGCGAATCCCTGTAGCCTGTTTCGCCTCTTCTTCTAAGCGATGTAGCCACTCTTGACTATTGGTAGCCAAAGAACGCAATTCATCTAATTCTGCACTGTATCCATCACGGATAACATGACCATCTTTCAACGCCAACGACGGCTGATCCACGATAGCACGTGTTAATAGGTCACATAGGTCATTATGGGTGTGAATCATACTATGACAGTCTTGAAGAATATTAGAGGTACAATGTTGTATTACCTCTTGAATCATCGGTAAGACCCGCAAAGATTCTCGCAAGGAGGCAAAATCTCTAGGAGATACACTCCCCGTTTCTACACGGCTTAGAATGCGTTCAAAATCATAAACTGATGTCAGTAAAGAACGCAGTTGACTGCGCATGGTTGGATTATCAATAGATTCACCTATGCCCATTTGACGGCGCACGATGCGATGGATATCCATTAAAGGATGTTCAATCCACTGTTTCAACATGCGAGCCCCCATAGGGGTTAATGTTTTATCTAGTACATCTAGGAGCGTACCTTTTTTAGATCCATCTCGAACATTTCTTGTAATCTCCAAATGGCGCAAACAAGATGTGTCCAATATCATGCGGTCTCCAACAGATAGTTGGTGCACATAATTAATGTGAGACGTATCTGTTTTAATAATATCTTGTAAATAGAGAATGACATAACCTAAGGCTTCTAATACATCTTCTTCTAGCAAGCCAGCATCAGAAAAATGTTCACGACCTTTTAGACGAATACTATCCATAGTTTCTGCAGGCGTGAACGGAGATAAGGCTATGCCTGACATTTGACGTGTCAAAAAATCTTGGATACTAGTAGGTAATTCACTACTATCAGCTAGGATAAGCTCTTTTGGTTGGTACATAGTGAAAGCATCAAATAAAGAACTTTCACTAGAACTATCCATACGTTCCCAAATCACTTCACCAGTAGTGATATCTGTGAACAACACAATGCGCTGCCCCCCTGTTTCATAGGTCAAGGCTAAGAAATTATTTTCCCCATCTTTTGTACCGTTTTCACTGAGTACTGTACCTGGTGTGATAACCCGGATCACATCACGTTTTACGATTCCCTTTGCCTCTTTAGGATCTTCTACTTGTTCACAAATGGCTACTTTGTAGCCTTTACTGATGAGTTTTTCAATATAGGATTCTGCAGAATGGAAAGGAACGCCACACATAGGAGCTTTATCTTCTTCACCCGCATTGCGACCTGTTAAGGTAATATTCAATTCTCGTGATGCGGTGATAGCATCGTCGTAAAAAAGCTCATAAAAGTCACCTAACCGAAAAAATAATAGTTCCTTTTCATAGCGAGCTTTAATACTAAAATACTGCTCCATCATAGGCGTTTGTTTCTTGCCCATCCTGCTAACTCCTTTCTATAGTACAGTGCCGTATAATACCCACGTTTGCCCTTTATCGATACGTACATCGATGGTATCCCCAATTTTTAGAGATTCTTGTTTAGGGAATAGGACCATTTTATTGCCCGATGTACGACCAAACCACATGTTTTCATCGGTACGACTAGGTCCTTCTACAATAATATCGTACACCTTACCTTCCATGGCTTGGTTCAACTCGAGGGAAATCTCGTTTTGCACGTCCATTAAGGCTTGTAAACGAACACGTTTCACTTCCTCAGGCACTTGTTCTTCAAACTCCGCTGCTGGTGTACCAGAGCGTTTGGAATAAATGAAAGTAAATGCCATATCATAGCGTACGTCTTTCAATAATTGCAATGTTTGTTGGAAATCTTCCTCTGTTTCTCCAGGGAAACCCACAATAATATCTGTAGTGATAGTAACTCCATCGATTTTTTTACGGCAATATTGCAACAAATCTTTATATTGTTCCACAGAATAATGACGATTCATGCGTTTCAAAATATTGTCAGATCCAGACTGCACTGGTAAATGCAACTGCGTCACAATATTAGAAGAACGACCTAAGGCATCTACCATGCCTTTCGTCATATCTTGGGGATGGCTTGTCATATAACGAATACGCTCAATACCTGGTATGCCATCTAAGGCATCTACTAAAGTACCAAAGTCTGTACCATCTTTAAAATCCAAACCATAGGAGTTTACATTTTGTCCCAACAAAGTGACTTCTTTAAAGCCCTTTTCACCTAGTTCACGCACATCCTTCACAATGGCCTCTACAGGACGGCTAATTTCACGGCCCCGCACATGAGGTACGATACAGTAGGTACAGAACTTATTACAACCATTCATAATTGGTACCCACGCAAAGAAAGTACCATTTGGTTTCGCCGCCAGTTCTGGTAATACAGTGTTATCCATTTCTACATTGACTTGGCGTTTTTTCGTACGTTGCACTTCTTTTACCATTTCATTGATATGTTGGATATTATGCGTACCCAATACAATATCAATATGAGGTGCTCGTTTGAACATATCCGCTTGGTTTTTTTGTGCCATACAGCCAGTGATGGCAATGATTAAGTTTTTATTCTTTTCTTTCAAATGCTTTAACTCGCCAATACGGCCATAAATTTTATTTTCCGCTGTTTCACGAACGCAACAAGTATTTAAAATAATCAAATCCGATGAATCTACATCTTCTGTAGGTACATATCCAACAGACTCTAATTGATGTGCCAATCGTTCTGAATCACTTTCATTCATTTGGCAACCATATGTATAAATATAGTATGACTTCATATTACTCCTTATGCTTGTATTTTACTTTTGATGGCTCAATGGTGCCACCTACCTTAATGGCAAGCCTTTCGATAGACATGCCTGTAATATATTCAATTTCTTGACGTATCGTTTTTTGCAAGGTATCCATGATTTCCTTTACCACGAATCCTAGCATAACGGTAACGTCAATTTGTAAGATTAAACCATTAGTGACTTCTTTACTTTTCTTAATGTCCATACTGCGTACATCTGTCACACCTGGAGATTTTTCAATGCTATTCCTGATGAGTGCTTGAATCACTGCATCTTCAAAAACTAGTTTTCCATAATAGCTAAAAGCTGGACGGATAACAGATTTTTCCCATCCTTCATCTTGTTTCGAAGATAATCTAGTTCTTCGCCAGAAAGATTTAATAGGGTCAATTAAAAAGCCTTTAAAATGAGGCTTCAATTCAACAGTTGGAACGGGAATAATATGCTTTCCTTCTTTTAATCTAGCGTGTTGTGCTTTTTCAATATCTTTCGGGGTGGCTACATCTTCAATATGGATATAATAGGACGGCCCAGGGATGCCGAGGGCTTTTGTAATTTTTCCAATCATATTTTCCGACGTACCTAATATCATAAGGCGTTCTGGTTGAATTTCATCTAGCGCTTTTCTTACGCTTTCTACCTGTTTTTTATCCTGAAAGATAGCACGTCGAACTGCTTTAATGCGATTTTCTTCTTTTTTTGCAGAAAAACCACCTACAATGCGATTATTATGAATTAAAATTCCATCATCAATGATACAAGATGCGTGATGTTCATGTGCCACCACCAATGCTCTATGACTTTTACCTGTTCCGCTAGGGCCAATAAATGCGATTACATCCATACTACACCTCTATGCGCCTTGTAAGGCTTTCATAAAATTAGCTACCCACTCATGTTGTATTTCGTATTCTCCAAGACCGATACTTTCAGGGAAACGATCTTGAATGCCATGAAAGTCGGATCCACCAGATATTAACAATCCACGAGTCTCTGCAATCTTGCGATATTTAGTACTATCCTTGGTGGAATGACTAGAATGATACACCTCGACACCATCAAATGGTAGGTCTAGTAACTCATTCACATAGGTATCATTCTCTACTAGTTTCGGGTGCGCAAGTACAGCTATACCACCAGCACGATGAATCAAATCAATAGCTTGTTGAGGCTCATACTTTTCTTTTGGTACAAAGCAAGGACCTTTTGGGTTTAACATCGTATCAAAGGCTTCTCCTACGGTTTCCACATACCCATGAGCAATAAGTAGTTGCGCAATATGAGGGCGTCCAAAGGACACTGCATCAGTGAATGTATTTACTAATTCCTCGTAGGAAATATCATAGCCTGCGTCCGCACATTTATCTACCATTTTATGAATTCTAGAGCGTCGTACTTCTTTAAAATGAGAAATATAATCCTGTAGTTCTGGATGCTCTAAGGAAAACTGATATCCCAACACATGAACTTCTTTTTCATGGTAATAGGTACTAAACTCGCAACCATGAAAGATTTGAATCCCTGTTCTATCATTTGTCGTTAATTGCGCATAGGCTCCTACTTCATCGTGATCTGTAATAGAAATAGCTTGTAAATGTTTTTCCTTTGCTAATGCCACCAAATCTCTTGGCATATATGTACCATCTGATACATTCGTATGCATGTGGAAATCGACTAACATAGACTTTCCTTTCTTAACGATTTTGTTCTTTCATACGGCGCTGAATATCACGTTTTGCATCACGTTCCGCCATATCTTGTCGTTTATCATAATTTTTCTTACCTGTCACAAGGCCAATAGTGACTTTAACATATCCATGACTATAGTGAAAGTTCAAGGGAATCAAAGAATAACCTTTTTCTTTTACTTGCCCTAATAATTTATGAATCTCCCGTTTATGCATAAGCAATTTACGTGTCCGTTCTGGCTCATGATTAAATTGATTGCCTTGCTCGTATTTACTGATATGCACTTGGTATAGGAAAAGTTCCCCATTTTCAATGCGACAAAAACTGTCTTTTAAATTGATGCGCCCAGCTCGAATGGATTTCACTTCCGTTCCCGTAAGGGCAATCCCTGCTTCATAGGTTTCATGAATGTGAAAGTCATGCCTAGCTTTGCGATTATCTACAATTAATGCATTGTTATCTTTCGCCATTACCGTTTCCTCTGTTTCTTTCCTTTTTTATGATTACTTTTTTTGTGTATCGTTTCATAAAATGCTGTTTTCTTTTTTGCATCCAACCTGCGTAGCATTTGCTCTACCGCTTTCGTGGTACCTGTCGTTTCTATTATATCATGAGTTTGTCTATCTCGACTTTTTCGTTTCTCTTCTTTTGGCTTCTTATAGGATTTTCTATTTCCCCGTTTTGGTTTTGAATGTGACTCTTCACGACTTTGTCCTCGCCGTAAGTATCCATCAATGGATTCCACTTCACCAATGACAAAATCGATTTGCCGAAGCTCTGTATCAGCTTTAATCAATGTTACTGTCACCGGTGTACCTAAGTGATATTCCTTTCCACTTCGTCTACCATAGGCCATATAATGTGGCTCGTCAAAGACATAATGGTCATCATCCATTAAATTATACGGTACTAAACCATCTACCCCATTATTAAGTTCAATAAATAAACCAAAGGCAGTAATTGAACTTACATGTCCCTCGAAACTTTCACCAACATATTGTGCCATATACTGAACCTTTTTCATATCCAAAGTTTCCCGTTCTGCTTCTGTAGCGATTTGTTCACGCTCTGAGCAATGACTGGCACTATGTGTTAAATAGGACTCATCAGCAATCGGCGCGAGTCGTTTTGGTTTGCCTTCTAGGACATAGCGCAATAGTCGATGAATCATCAAATCTGGATAGCGACGGATAGGTGATGTAAAATGGGTGTACGTAGAAGAGGCCAGACCAAAGTGTCCCATATTCTCTGAACTGTATTTTGCTTGTTGCATAGAACGAAGGACCATGATTTGTACCACAGGTTCAATCTCTGTACCAGCCACAGATTGTAATAACTCCTCAATATGCTTAGGCTCAACCTTAGTCGGCAGTTTTACAGGATATCCTGCATGGTGTAATACCGTAATAAGTTGTTCTAACTTCGTATCTTTTGGTTCTTCATGAATACGATACACAGAAGTATCTAATCGTTCACTAAGAAATGTAGCTACCGTTTCATTGGCTAATAACATACATTGTTCGATTAATTTTTCCGCAATGGTTCTATCTTTTCGTACGATTCGTTGCGGTATGCCCGTAGCATCTAAAAGAACTTTGTATTCTGGGAATTCAAAACTTATGGCCCCTGCTTGTTGACGCATCTTCATTAATTGGTATGCCAATGTTTCTAGGGTCCGCACCATTGCCATGAGTGGTGCCAAATCATCAGGAATGATGTTTTCTTCTAAAGCTAAATAGATTTCCTTATAGCTACAACGACGAGTGATATGAATAATGGATGGCTTTATGGAATAGCGCAACACTTTACCTTGAGGACTTACTTCCATAATACAGGACATGGCATAGCGATCTTCCTTGGCTTGTAAGGAACAAATACCGTTTGATAGCTCCACTGGTAACATAGGGATCACACGATCCACCAAATACACACTGGTGCCACGGCGGTATGCCTCTTGGTCAATGATTGATCCAGCTGGCACGTAGTGGCTGACGTCTGCAATATGAACCCCCAATTCAATATTGCCATTATCCAATACTTTCGCATGCACAGCATCATCTAAATCCTTCGCATCTTCTCCATCGATGGTGATCATTTCTTGGTGGCGCAAATCTAAGCGGTCTGCATCATCAGTAACTGTGAAAGAAATCTTCCGGGCCTCTTCTTGCACATCTTTTGGAAACTCTTTTGGCAAATTAAAGGTAGCCATCACTGACAAGACATCTAAATCTGGGGTAGAACTATCCCCAACGATTTCCACAATTTTTCCTTCTGCTTTACGATTTTCTTCTGGCCAAGCAGTTAATTCTACCACTACGGTAGCACCACTTCTAGCATCTAAAGTAGCTTCTAAAGGAATATAAATATCCTCACCTAATCGTTCATTATGAGGTGTAACAAATCCGCTTGTTTTTAGACGCTCAAAAACACCTACTACACGATTCGTATTTCGAGTCACAATACGATGGATAATACCTTCTGCTTTTCGCTCACTAGTTCCTTTCCGTTTGATTATATATTCTACTTCATCATCATGCATGGCTGTGCCTGAACAACCATTGGGAATGAATACATCTGGTAAGTGTCCCTCTGTAGGTATAACAAATCCAACCCCTTTTTTACTAGCTTTATAGATACCTAGTAATTTCCTATTTTCTGTTTTTTGATAGGTTGCATATTCACCATCTTTAATGCAAATAGAGCCTGCAGTTTCTAAATCATGTAAAATAGAAAAATATGCTTTAATTTCCTCATCTTTATAGCCCAAGATGAAAGGAACATCTTCTATATGATAAGATTCAGGCCATATATCTCTAAAAAATTGTAAGATTTCGTCTCTCATAGTACCTCAATATATCTATAAAAAAAACCTACCATAGGGTAGGGTTTTTTGTGTATTAATAAGAACTTAACACTAAATCTAATGCTAAGCTAACTAAAATGAATAGTGTCGCTAACACAACTGTACACCGTGATAAGAATCCATCTACACCACGTTCTTTCCCACCGAATACGGAATCAGCTGCACCAGAAACAGCACCACCCATACCTGCACTTTTACCGGTCTGTGCTACTACTACCACAATTAAAAGAATAGAAATAATAATTTCAACAACCATTAGAAAATCTCTCATGAATCTCTTCCTTTCTGTATTAACGGTTATGCCCGAAGTAAACTTCCATTTTTTTCTTTACTCGTTGCAATGCATTATCAATAGATTTTATAGAACGATGATGTTCTTCTGCCATTTCTTGGTAGGATTTGGCATCCATATATCCACGTAATACATCCCATTCTAGAGGGCTCAGAACAGCCTCCATCACTTCTTTAATAAGAGCGTATTGCTCTCTATTAATAACTACTTCCTCTGGGTCTAAATTTTTTTCTGTTTCCAGTACTTCTATTAAAGTTCGCTCTGAATCATCATAGGCTGGTTTATTTAAAGAGATATAGGAATTCAAAGGAATGTGCTTTTGACGACTCGCCCCTTTGATAGCAGAAATGATTTGTCTTGTAATACATAATTCAGCAAATGATTTAAAACTGACCTCACGGTCTCGATTATAGTCTCTTGTTGCTTTATACAAACCAATCATACCTTCTTGAATAATATCTTCTTTATCAGCACCCATTAAAAAATAGGACCTAGCTTTAGAGCGTACAAAATTTTTATATCGTTGAACAATATAATCAGTAGCAAAATGATTGTTTTCACGTTGATAGATATCAACAATCTCTTCATCAGATAATGATGAAAACCGTTCAAACTCAGCTACTGTTTCTGTTTCATATGACATAGGATTCCTCCTGTGACTCTGTACTAGGAATGATATTTAATAGTATACACTATCTTTAAAAAAAAGTACATATTACATTTGACTTTCACAAGATATATCTATATAATTATAAGACAATAATTACATATGGGGACGTAAAGGTTTCGACAGGTATGGATGTATCTTAGAAAGCGAGCTGGTGTCTCACTTGACCATAAAACAGTGAAACTTAAATTAAACGCAGAAGAAAATTTTGCATTAGCTGCATAAGCTACGTCACACCTTCTCTCGCCCGTAGAGAGGGATGTGGCGTCAAACTACGGGCTAGCTAGTTCTATCCGCTCAATTAGAGCTAGTTAAATCTCATGAGCTAGAATAGCTTAGGTTGTTGATGTCCAAACACTATTTGAAGTTCAAAACATCAACTGCGCTCGGAGAGGTCTAGGGGGCAACATGTTTGGACAGGGGTTCGACTCCCCTCGTCTCCACCACAATACAAAACAAGATAACCGCTTATTCATAAGTGTTCGTAAGTGTTCACAAACGGCATGAATAAGCGGTTTTTTGTAATTAAAACGACTCATCAAGTTATCCTCGATGAGTCGTTCTCTCTTATTCTATGCAGTTCAATGTGTGCAATTAAATGCTATATCCATCTTTCAACAGACGAAGTAATCCTTGTACAGAGGTACTTACCTCATCAATTTTAAGAGTGCTTGTAGAACCATCTTTACGAATACGTAATTCTACTTCGCCAGATTCGATAGTATTTTTACTTACCGTGATGCGTACAGGATAGCCAATCAAATCTGCATCTTTAAATTTAACACCTGCACGGTCCTTACGATCATCCAATAGTACATCAACACCAGCTTGTTTCATCTCTTTATACAAGCGTTCGCTCACTTCCATCAAAGCATCATCTTTCGCATTAATTGGAACGATAACAACCTCGAATGGAGCGATCGCTACTGGCCAAATGATACCATTTTCATCATAACTTTGTTCAATAGCAGCTGCCAATGTACGTCCTACACCGATACCATAGCAACCCATTTGGAATGGAGTTGGACGGCCACCTTGGTTCAATACTGTGGCATTCATAGATTCAGAGTACTTCGTACCCAATTTAAATACTTGACCTACTTCGATACCTTTATCGATGCGAAGTTGACCACCGCATTTAGGGCATGGATCATCGAGAGTAATCAAACGAATTGGTGCCACAATGATATCATCTACATTGAAATCTCGGTTAGGATTGATATTGATATAATGCGCATCTGCTGTATTAGCACCACCACATACATTATGTAAGTTCATCACTGTTTCATCCACTACAATGGCAAACTCTTCTGATTGTGAAAGTCCCACTGGGCTAATGAATCCAGCTGTTAATCCTACACGTGCTAAGTCTTCTGGGGTTGCCATTTCTGGTTCAATGCCACCTTCTACAGCTCGTTGTACAGCGATTTCATTCACTTCATGGTCACCGCGAACAATGGCAAGAATAACTTTACCTTCAATGTTGTAGACTACTGCTTTAATTGTTTTTTCCAATGGTAATTGTAACATATCGGCTACCGCTTGAATTGACTTAGCATCTGGTGTAGATACTGTTTCCAATGCCTTAGTTTCTTCTGTATCCACTTCCAATGCTTTTGGTTGGCCAATTTCAATATTTGCAGCATAATCACATTTTGTGCAGTGGATAACATCTGCTTCGCCGGATTCCGCCAAAGCCATGAACTCAAAGCTACCAGAACCACCAATAGCACCATTATCTGCTTCTACTGGTTTACATGTTAAGCCACAACGTTTGAAAATTTTACTATATGCCTCATACATATCCCAAAAAGACTTGCTCATACCTTCTTCATCGATGTCAAAGGAATAGGCATCTTTCATGATAAACTCACGGCTACGCATCAATCCATAGCGTGGACGACGTTCATCGCGATATTTATTTTGAATTTGATATAAACTTAAAGGTAATTGACGATAGGAATTGACTTCTCCTCGAACTAGATTAGTTACCATTTCTTCATGAGTTGGTCCTAAGCAATATTCACGGCTATGACGATCAGAAATGCGCATCATTTCTGCGCCATACGCAGCCCAACGACCAGATTCTTCCCATAGTTCACTAGGTTGTAAGATTGGCATCATGATTTCTTGGCTATTTATAGCTTCCATTTCTTCACGAATGATTTCATTAATTTTATGAATACTGCGCCAAGCCAATGGTAAATAAGTATATAATCCACCTGCTACTTTACGAACAAAACCTGCACGCAACATTAACTGTTGGCTGATTACATCAGCATCGGAAGGCATTTCACGTAATGTCGGTGCATATAAGCGACTTGCTAACATAACATACTCCTTTATATTCTATATGATTCATACTCTTAATTATCTTCTAACGTTAAAAGATATTGATCGATTTCAGCAAATAAGGTATCTACCAACTCTTGTTCTGGTACAGTTTTTAATACTTTTCCTTTACGGAAAATAATACCTTGTCCTTTACCTCCTGCAATACCAAAATCAGCTTCTCGTGCTTCTCCAGGTCCATTTACTACACATCCCATAACAGCTACACGGATTGGGGCTTTTATAGCCTTCAAACGTTCTTCAACAATGTCTGCCATATTGAATAAATTGACTTGACATCTGCCACAGGTAGGACAAGAAATCATAGTCGCTCCAAAGGTACGAAGTTCCAAAGAACTTAAAATAGTTTTTGCTACTTCTACCTCATGGATTGGATCGCCCGTTAAGGACACACGAATGGTATCACCGATACCAGCTGCTAAGAGTGTTCCAATACCGATAGCCGATTTAATCGTTCCTTGTTTGATAGTGCCTGCTTCCGTTACACCTAAATGCAATGGATATGGTATTTTACTAGATAATTTGCGGTATGCTTCAATCATTAAAGGTACATCTGTAGCTTTAATAGAAACTTTTATTTGGTCATATTCTAAAGATTCTAAAATACGAATATGTTCTAAGGCAGTATCCACCATACCATCCGCTGTAGGATGTCCACCATGGGCATCTAATACATGCTGTGGTAAAGAACCAGCATTGACACCTATACGAATAGGAATCAATTTTGGTTTCGCTTTTTCCACAACTTTTATCACATTATCGATACTACCTATATTTCCTGGATTAATGCGAAGCCCATCAATCCCACTGTCAATAGCTTGCAGTGCTAACCGATAGTCAAAATGGATATCCGCAATTAATGGAATCATCGCACGCTCTTTGATATCTTTAATTGCTTTTGCTGCAGCCATATCAGGAACAGCTAAACGAACCAATTCACAACCAGCAGTAGCTAGGCGATTGATTTCCTCAATAGATTGTTCTACTTTCACAGGATTTGTAGTAATCATAGATTGGATACTGACAGGTGCGTTATCACCAATATGGACGGTACCCACTTGAATACCTTTTGTCGGTTTACGTTCTATCATGGGATACCTCTAAAATAATCGTAGAATATCTTGGAATGTAGAATATACAAACACTAATAATAATAGGCCTACACCAGTCATTTGGATGTATTGTAATGCCTTCTCTGGTAGTTTACGGCCTGTAATTCCTTCTAGAATTAATAACACCAAGTGGCCACCATCTAAGACGGGAATTGGCAATAGGTTGATAACTCCAAGGTTTAAGCTCAATAATGCAGTAAATAGTAGCAAACTGATAAAACCATGTTGTGCTACTTGCCCTGCCATTTGTGCTACACCGATAGGACCCGCTACATCGCCTTTACTATGTCCTGTTACAATATTCCACAATCCTTGTACCATATCAGTAAGGGTAGATCCAGTGTGGGATACAGCATGCACCGCAGATTCGCCAATACTATACTCTTTTACTTCCAATACTGGATTGATTCCGATAACGGCTCTATCACCAGATTCACGAGGAATCACTGTCGTAGATATAGTCTCACCATTTCTATCTAAAATAACTGACACTACATGATTGCTATGACCTTTTAAAGACTCTGTAATATCTTTCCATTCTTTAATGGATTGACCATTAATGGATACAATTTTGTCTCCTTTTTGGATACCAGCGGTAGCCGCTGGATTTCCTGCTAATATATCTCCAATAATCGGTTCCTGAGATGGTATTGTGGTTCCATGGAACGCAAATACAAAAAAGTATATCACAATAGCCAATAAAAAGTTAAATGTAGCACCTGCAGCGATAACGATAAATCGTTGCCATACAGGTTTACTATTAAAACCACGTTCGCCAGCATCTTCCGATGGATCCATACCAGCAATTTTGTTGAATCCACCTAGTGGTAATAAACGCAAGGAGTATAGTGTTTCTCCTTTTTGCTTTTGAACGACATTAGGGCCAATACCGATAGCAAATTCATCAACACGCATGCCACAGGCTTTCGCAGTTAGAAAGTGCCCCAATTCGTGAATCATAACTATAACGCCGAATACGAAGACAGCTCCTAAAATTGTAATTAACATGCACTTCTCCTTTGTATTTCTTTGGTAGCTTCTTGTCTAGCCCAGGCATCCATAGCAAGTACTTCTTCTATGGATGTAGGTACGCCATTTATCATGCGTTCAAGAACGGTAGAAACTACTTCATATATATGTCCATAGGTAATTCGTTCATGCAGTAAGGCATACACAGCCATTTCATTGGCTGCATTAAATACAGCAGGTGCATAACCGCCTTCTTTTCCCACTGTGAAAGCTAGTCGTAAGGCAGGAAAATCATCCCACCGAGGTGCCATAAACTGAAGATCTAATCCCTTGGTAAAATCTAAATGTTCCATTTGTAATGGATATCGTTTCGGATAGGTCATCGCATATTGGATAGGCTCACGCATATCTGGATTCCCTAATTGTGCCAAAATAGCACCATCTTTCATTTGAATCATAGAGTGTACAATACTTTGCGGATGTACCACTACATCAATATGATTGTAATCAAAGTCAAAAAGCCAATGGGCTTCAATAACCTCTAGGCCTTTATTAAATAAAGTAGCGGAATCAATAGTAATTTTGTTTCCCATATTCCATGTTGGGTGCGCTAAACAATCTTTTGCTGTTGCCCCATATAAATCGTTTGACTTCCAGTGACGTAAGGCACCACCTGAAGCTGTGATGATTAATTTTTCTACGTTACTTCTATCTTGCCCTTCCAAACATTGAAAGATAGCACTATGTTCACTATCAATTGGTAAAATTGAAACACCATTGTCTTGGGCAGCTTTTGTAATTAAAGATCCACAAGCCACTAAAGTTTCTTTATTAGCAAGGCCAATCGTTTTTTGTGCACGAATCGCAGCCATGGTAGGTTCAATGCCTGCAGCACCAACTACGGCAGTGACAACCATCGTAGCTTCAGGCAAGGTTGCCGCTACTGATAAGGCTTCTTTACCACCAATAATTTCTGTGGGTCCATCATAGCGTTCTCTTAATTGTATATATGCCTTTTCATCTACAACACCCGCCATAATTGGCTTAAATTCGGTAATTTGTTGCTCTAGTAAATCAATATTTCTATGTGTTACTAACGCTACTGCCTGGAATTGATCTGAATGTTGACGAATCACATCTAAAGTTTGTGTTCCTATAGACCCCGTGGAGCCTAAGATACTTATAGCTTTCATAAAGGTCTCCCTACAATTAAATCATTACAGCATAAGAATGTATGCCAACACTAATGGTGCAGCAAATAATAGACTATCAAAACGATCTAATACGCCACCGTGGCCAGGTAATAATGTGCCAGAATCTTTTTTATTTGCCTCACGTTTTAATTTTGATTCAAATAAATCTCCTAGCGGTGCTAATATCCCAACAATGACACCTATACCAACGCCAAAATTCAGCGGTAATCCTAAGGAAAGAGATCCAATCCACCCTGTTAAAATACAGCCGATGAAACCACCAATAAAACCTTCCAATGTTTTATTAGGACTAATAGTTGGTACAATGTTTCGTTTTCCAAAAGAACGGCCTACAAAATAAGCAAATGTATCACTAGCCCAAATAGCTATCAACACAAGCCAAATGACAGCCGTACCAAAGCCTTCTTGTCCTGCATAATAGCTGGTATTTTCATAGATACTATTATCACGCAACACCATCAATGCGATAAACCCACTGGTAACATACAACAAACTACTAATCGTAGATTGCACTGTTGAAAGAGTTCTTTTCCCGTTACAGAAGGTGTATTCAATGACCATAGCTAACATCACCAAAATTCCTAAGAATAAAGCTAATGGGTAGCTACCAAATAGTAAGGAACCGCATACAAGGGCAATATAAATTAGACCCCACAGTGGTAATAGACGCCGTTTCATATGACGAAATAAGCTAACACATTCTACCCAACCGATGACAGCTAACACGGACATCACAAGATTAAAAAACAGGCCCCCATAGGTGATGGCAACCGCCAGCAAGACAACGCCAATCAAAGCTGTGATGAGACGGGTTTTTAACATATTATTTCTCCTCTTTTAAACCACCAAATCTACGCTCACGTTGTTGGTATGCCAAGATGGCTTCTTCCAACACTTGCGGTGTAAAATCTGGCCAATGCAAAGGGGTAAACCAGAACTCTGCATAAGCAATTTGCCATAACAAGAAATTACTAATTCGTGCATCATTACTTGGTCGAATCAGTAAATCCACACGGTCAAATTCTTTTGTATCTAAGTAGGAAGAAATCAATGTTTCTGTAATATCTTCCTCAGTGATAGCACCCTTTGCCACATCTTGGACAATCCGTTTTGTAGCTCTTGTGAGTTCATCACGTCCCCCATAATTAATTGCTAATTGCAGTGTGATTCCCTTATTATCTTTTGTTAATTCCTCAGATTCTTTGATGATTCCTTGTAACTCTTCAGATAACTTGGTTATATCTCCCACAAAACGAATGCGCACACCTTCCGCATGCATACGTTTTACATTTGAAAGTAAATACTCTTTAATAAGACCCATTAACAGGCTGACTTCTTCTTCTGGTCGTTTCCAGTTTTCAGTGGAAAAACCATAGACAGTCAATGCTTTCACACCAAATCCTTGGGCTGCTTTCACAATATCCTTTAATACTTCCGCACCTGCGCGATGACCCATACTCCGTGGCATGCCTTTACGCTTTGCCCATCTACCGTTACCGTCCATGATAATGGCAATATGTTCTGGAATATTCGTTGGATCTATAGTCGGTCTCTCTTGATGTTTACTTTTCTTCCATAAGTTTTTTAGCATACTGTACCTCATTCGACTGCGCCACATGACTGGCTACCATAGGATGAAAGAGAACTATCTCCCATGCGCCTTCTTTTACTATGACACGGCCTACATAATATTCTTCGGAAGAAATGGAAAAGAACCGATTATAGTTCTTTTCTATTTTTGTAGTAAAAGGGATAGAGGCAGCCTGCAAAAGAGACTGTGCAAGCTGCCATGGAAATCCCAAAATAGATGTATGTTCCATTAGACAGACATAACATCCTTTTCTTTTATATCGCGAAGTTCATCAATTAATTTAATTTTTTTGTCAGTCAATTTTTGAACTTGTTCTTGTCCATCTTTTGATACATCTTCAGTAATTGTTTTCGCTTTTTCTTCTTTTTTGATTGCATCATTAGCATCACGACGAATGTTACGGACTGCAACTTTAGCATCTTCTGCTTTTTTGCTTACTACTTTTACTAATTCTTTACGGCGTTCTTCTGTCAATTGAGGGATAGCCAAACGAATAGCCTCACCATCATTATTAGGGTTTAATCCTAAATCAGATGTTAAAATAGCTTTTTCAATAGCACCAATCATAGTTTTATCCCATGGAGCGATTAAAATCATGCGAGGATCTGGAGCAGATACGTTTGCCACTTGATTAACAGGTGTTGGGGCACCATAGTAATCTACCATAACGGAATCCAACAAAGATGTATGCGCACGACCTGTGCGAACATTAGCAAATTCATGTTTTAAGGATTCAATTGTTTTATCCATGCGCGCTTCTTCGCGGCTAATAATTTCTTTAATTTCCATAGTGTTCACCTTTTATTTTACGATAGTACCGATGGCTTCTCCCTTAGCAGCACGTGTGATGTTACCAGGAATATCCATGCTAAATACAACGATAGGAATATGATTATCTTTACATAATGTAGTTGATGTAGCATCCATTACTTTCAATTCTTTGCTGATTACATCCATGTATGTTAATTCATCGAATTTTACAGCATTTGGGTTTGTTTTAGGGTCGGAATCGTATACGCCATCAGCAAATTTTTTCGCCATTAAAATAGCATCTGCTTCGATTTCAGCAGCACGCAAAGCAGCTGTTGTATCTGTAGAGAAGTATGGATTACCCGTACCTGCTGCAAAGATAACAATACGACCTTTTTCTAAGTGACGAATAGCACGACGACGAATGTATGGTTCTGCTACTTCTTGCATTTCAATCGCTGTTTGAACACGAGTTGCTACGCCTGCATTTTCAAGAGCATCTTGTAATGCAATAGCATTCATCACTGTTGCAATCATACCCATATAATCAGCAGATGCACGATCCATACCTTTAGCACTACCGGATAGACCACGCCAAATATTTCCACCACCTACAACGATAGCAATTTCAATACCACTTTCTTTGGAAAGTGATGCAATCTCTTGTGCCAATGGTTCTACCACTTGCGGGTTAATGCCAAATCCTTGATCACCTGCTAAGGCCTCACCGCTAAGTTTTAATATGATACGTTTAAATTTACGTTCACTCATGTCCTTCTCCTTATGACGTTTCTAACAAATAATTCAAAAATAAGAGAACACTTGCGGTGTTCTCTTATCTCCGTACTTATTTACCTACAGTAGCCATAACTTCTGCAACGAAATCGTCTTGTTTCTTTTCGATACCTTCGCCTAAAGCATAGCGAACATAACGACGTACGTTAATGTTTTCACCGATTTTAGCGATTGCTTCATTGATCATAGCTTGTACAGTTTTTTCACCGTCTTTAATGAAAACTTGTTCTAATAGGCAGTTTTCTTTATAGAATTTTTCAACGCGGCCAGCTACCATTTTTTCAAGAACTGCTTCTGGTTTTGGTTTACGGCCAGCTTTAACGTCTTCTTCAGCTTCTACTTTAGCTTGTTCCATCAATACAGCTTTTTCGTGTTCGATTATATTAGCTGGAACATCTTCACGTTTTAAGTATGTTGGGTTAGCTGCTGCAATTTGCATTGCCACATCTTTACAAAGAGCTTGGAAATCATCAGTTTTAGCAACGAAGTCTGTTTCACAGTTTACTTCTACTAGTACGCCGATACGTCCACCACCATGAATGTAAGATGCTACTACACCTTCAGCTGCAATACGACCAGCTTTTTTAGCTGCCGCTGCTAAGCCTTTTTCACGAAGGAAGTCAACTGCTTTTTGGATATCGCCATCAACTTCTACCAATGCTTTTTTAGCATCCATCATACCTGCGCCAGTCATGTCGCGTAATTCTTTTACTAAAGCTGCTGTAATTTGAGCCATGATTTTTCCTCCTATAAATAATTAAGGTAAGACCTTAGCCTTACCTTAATTTTACATCGTTATTACTTATTTATCAATTAAGACTATGTCTGTATATATTGTTAAATAATCTTACAGATTCTTAAGCTTCTTCGGAAGCAGTTTCTGTACCGAAAGCGTCTTGTTCACCTTGACGACCTTCTAAAATAGCGTCAGCCATTTTACCAGCTAATAATTTAACTGCACGAATAGCATCATCATTTGCTGGGATAGGGAAATCAACTTCGTCTGGATCACAGTTAGTGTCCACAGTAGCTACTACAGGAATACCTAATTTTTTAGCTTCTGCGATAGCGATTTTTTCTTTTTTAGGGTCAATTACGAAAAGTGCACCTGGCATTTCTGGCATATCTTTAATACCGCCAAGATATTTTTCTAATTTTTCCCATTCATGACGAAGACGAATTACTTCTTTTTTAGGAAGAACTTCGAATGTTCCATCTTCAGCCATTTTTTCTAATTGTTTTAAGCGTTTAATACGAGCTTCGATAGTTTTGAAGTTAGTCAACATACCGCCCAACCAACGTTCATTAACGAAGTACATATTAGCACGAAGAGCTTCTTCTTTTACAGCTTCTTGAGCTTGTTTTTTAGTACCTACGAAAAGGATTGTTTTGCCTTCTTGAGCTACTTCACGTAAGAAATCATACGCTTCTTCTACTTTTTTTACAGTTTTTTGAAGGTCAATGATATAAATACCATTACGTTCAGTGAAGATGAATTTAGCCATTTTAGGATTCCATCTTCTTGTTTGATGTCCAAAGTGAACACCAGCTTCTAATAATTGTTTAAGTGATACTACTGCCATGTTGGCACCTCCTGTTAAAAAACCTCCGCAACTCTCATCCCTCAGCAAACGCGAAATTGCGCACAGAACTGATAGTCTAGTTGCGTGTGTATTCATACTTGGTTAGTATAGCACAAAATGTGAGATGAAAGCAAGGGGAAATCATGCATTATATCTATGTACCCTAGTAGTCATTATTTACTTATGAGAGCACAGCTGTCGATATACTATTAGTAATCCCAACCGAACATGTGGAAGAGTTTATCTTTAATTTGTTCTTCTTCGGAATTAGGGACATAGTTACCAAGATATACACCTTCTATATTAGAAATAGTAAAATGCCCAGCATATCCTTTCCAAATTAAATTCCCATGGATATCATAATAGGATGGGTCAATTGAAAACTCTCTCCTTGAATAGTCCAATGTTTTATTAACTCCATATGCTAATGGTAAATATTCCACTGTTACCACATCTGGACTAACGTCTCCCTCGCTACCTAACCACTGTGATCCAATAGGGGTAAATTCACGTTTAAATACACCATATACTACTCGATTTTGAGCTTCTCCATCAGCACGCACTTTTGTTCTATCTACATATGTTTTATAGTATTTATTTTCGGAAAGTAAAATCCATCGTTCTCCAGCTTGTGGTAATTGTAATTTTCCATCAGACTGTTTTGTTACCTGTGTATTACTATCTGGAACCCCCAAAGCATTGTCTAATTTCTTTAACGTTTTACTTAACCAACTAGCTTCTACTGTAGCAGTACCTGCATTGACTGCAAATACGCTAGCTAATACAAGAGCGACTGCTGTTTTTTTTCTCATAGCACACCTCACATAAATAACTAAAACACATATATGTTATTACTATCATACATCATAATATCAGGACTAATCAACTATTTCACATGATATTTCCTATGTATTTTTTGCTTTTATCTCTAAATAATGATAACTATATAAAGCGTATAAATTGTAGTTTATCCGTAATATATTTTGATCGGTTAGATTCATCCATTCACATCCTCTATACAATAAAACAACCAACTCCTATCCAAGAGTTGGCTGTTTCGTTTCTCATTTATAATATATCAATTTTCTCTCCTTCTAAGGCTTTATTGATGCTCCGTACGGCACAAAATTTACCACACATACTACAAGCTTCTTTATGTCCTTCTTCTGGGGCACGGCTTTCACGGATACGACGAGCTTTTTCAGGATCTAGTGCTACTGCATATTGCGCTTCCCAATCGAGTTTTTGGCGCGCCTCTGCCATGCGGTCATCACGGTCTCGTGCATTTGGTATACCTTTTGCAATGTCTGCGGCATGGGCTGCGATTTTGAAAGCCATGATGCCTTCTTTTACATCATTTTCGTCAGGTAAGGCTAAGTGTTCTGCTGGTGTTACATAGCAAAGGAAGGCTGCCCCATGCATGGCTGCCACGGCACCACCGATAGCCGCTGTAATATGGTCATAGCCTGGTGCAATATCTGTGACCAATGGTCCTAACACATAGAACGGTGCCCCATCGCAGATCGTTTGTTGCACTTCCATGTTGGCTTGTACTTGATTCAATGGTACATGACCAGGACCTTCCACCAACACTTGTACACCACGTTCACGAGCTCGTTTTGTTAACTCACCAAGACGAACGAGTTCTTCGATTTGACAGATATCTGTAGCATCTGCCAAGCAACCAGGACGGCATGCATCGCCAAGAGAAATGGTCATGTCATATTCTGCACAAATGTCCAAGATTTCATCATAGTATTCATAGAACGGATTCTCTTGACCAGTCATGGACATCCAAGCAAAGACTAAACTACCGCCACGGCTGACAATATTTAATTTTCGTTTATGACGTTTAATTTGTTCCACTGTATGTTGCGTAATCCCGCAATGTAATGTGACAAAGTCTACCCCATCTTCTGCATGGAGGCGGATAGTAGAAATAAAGTCTTCAGCTGTCAATTCTCCTAAATCTTTTTGGTGATGTATAACGCTATCATAAATAGGCACAGTGCCAATCATAACGGGACATTCTTTGGTGAGCAGACGGCGGAATACTTTTGTATCACCATGCGTAGACAAGTCCATAATAGATTCAGCTCCCAATGCCACTGCATGATGGACTTTTTTCATTTCTTCTTCATAGTCTGTACAGTCTTTAGATGTACCTAAGTTCACATTGATTTTTGTGCGTAACTTTTGACCAATTCCTTCCGGTTGTAAAGCCGTATGATGTTTGTTGCATGGAATTGTTACATGTCCTTTTGCCACTAACTCTCGTAATACTTCAACATCCATGTTTTCTTTTTCTGCTACCACTTTCATCGCGTCGGTAACAATGCCTTTTTGGGCTGCTTGCATTTGTGTGTAAAACATAAAAAGCTCCTTTCATTACAAAGGAGCCTATTATGGGTACTCTATACACAAAAAGGTATCGACATTACATCGATACCCACATATGTCAGCGTGCTTCCTACGCGGGCATGATCCCGATCAGGTCAAAAGGTCAGGTACTTCATAGTCCTTTCTCAGCCTATTACATAGGCTCCCTTGCAAATCTAAAATATTTACTTGTTTATAGTATAGCATGGAATGGTGGATTTTTATAGTAAATTATTCTTCCTCATCCATGATGGCATTATGATACACATCTTGTACATCGTCTAAGTCTTCCAGCATGTCTAGTACTCGTTGCATATTCACTGCGTCATCACCGGTTAATTCCATATTAGTATCTGGAACCATTGTGATTTGTGCCATATCTGTAGCGATGGATGCTTCTGCTAGGGCAGCTTCTACGGCATCGTAATCATCTGGCAATGTGTAGATAACGAATACATCGTCTTCTACTTTGATGTCTTCAGCGCCAGCGTCAAGAGCCAATAATGTCAATGTCTCTTCATCATTGCCTTCTTGGGGAATCACGAATACACCTTTGCGTTTAAACATCCAGTTAACAGAGCCACTTTCACCTAGGTTACCGCCACGTTTGGAGAAGGCATGACGCACATCAGCTGCTGCACGGTTACGGTTATCTGTCATCACTTCTACAAGGATAGCAGCACCGCCTGGGCCGTATCCTTCATAGGTAATTTCTTCGTAATTGTTCGCATCCCCTGCACCGGCACCTTTATCGATGGCACGTTGAATATTATCCTTAGGAATGTTATTTTCACGAGCTTTTTGTAGCGCCAACTTCAAGCGCATATTACCTGTTGGGTCTGTACCACCAGCTTTCACAGCTACTGTGATTTCACGACTAATTTTTGTGGTAATTTTTGCTTTTAATGCATCATTTTTACCTTTTCTATGTTTAATATTTGACCATTTAGAATGTCCTGACATTGTGTCCTCCTATTTATTCCACCACGCTTCGCCTCGCAAGCGGTCTAATATAATTGATACGGCACTACGAACTGAAAGGTGATTGTACTCTCCATGTCCATAGATGGGTTCTAAGATATAATCGAAATCTTCCATTGTTTCTTTCGTCATACCATACCCCGTTCCAAATAATACTACCACAGGACGGCTCTCACTTTCAAGTGATTTACGGAGCGATGCATAGGTAATGGTATTATCATAGGTCCGTGCATCCGTAGTACACACGATTGGCGTCAGTCCTTCTAATTCCGTCACCATATCGATGGCTTGTCGAATGGAATTGACAAGTTCCACATGTTTGAAAGCATCTTTTCTATCCGGATTATAAGTACTGCCAAATCCCGTTTTCCAATGACTCATCACAGTTTCTGCCAATTCACGTTGGCTCGGTACATTGTGAATGATGAAATATCGTTCCACATCGTAGGTTGTAGATGCTCTGGCAATATCATGGATATCGTAGTTCGTGATGGCCGTCGTGATCACCTCACCATGTTTATTCATAATGGGATAATGAACGAGGCCGATATATAAATTCGCCATTTATTTCCTCTTTTCCTCTGTGAAATTAGACTGTTCTATCAATTTTGAAAGTACTTGTTGTTCCTCTTCAGAATCCACTCTATCTAGTACTCTTTTCAGAGCCTTAAATTCATCTACAGTTAATTCTCGTTGCAACAAATCATTTCGCAGTAAAGCAGTCCGTTTCAATGACTCTTCTAATCGCCACTGCTCAATATGTTTATGATGACCACTTAATAATATATCTGGCACCATCATACCTCTGTATGTTTGGGGTTTCGTATATTGTGGACATTCAAGTACTGGATGATAAAAAGAATCTTCTATAGCTCCTGAGGTAGCTCCTAAAACACCGGGAATCATGCGAGCCACTGCGTCAGCTACCACCATGGCTGGTAGTTCACCGCCAGTTAACACATAATCTCCAATAGATATAGTTTCATCCACTAAGTGTTCTTCCACTCGATAATCTACCCCTTCGTAGTGTCCACAGACGATGACAAGTTGATCATAGGTGGACAATTCCCTTGCTTTTTCTTGTGTAAATGGTCTCCCTGTAGGCCCCATAAACACAACATGGCGTTTGTGACTCTCCTTTGTACAACGATGTTCTTCTATGGGAATCTGCAACACATGCTCTACAGCCTCAAAGAGAGGAGGTGCTTTCATGAGCATGCCAGCGCCACCTCCATAAGGAGTATCGTCCACTTGACCATGCTTGCTATGAGAAAATTCTCGTGGATTTGTCACTTTCATTTCTAATCGATTTGCCTGTAAGGCACGTTTGATGATGGAATGTGTAAAAAAGGCATCAAAAAACTCTGGGAATAGCGATATAATATCTATTTTCATGGACTATGCACCTCCTTTCTATCTATCCTAGAAATAACTATTTACTGGTAAAGGTAAGTCTTATCTTGCATATGTATCATAACTTTCGAGATTGCTAGATGCTCTAACTATATATTTATAATACTATTTGTCACCGTCATATGAGATAACAATCGATCTGTTTCATCAAAGATATTAATCATCCATACATGATTTCGACCACCTTTGTGTAACAATTGCCCACGTGCTACGACATATCCTTCACATCGTTTCGGTTTCACATGATTAGCCGTTATGGATTGACCTACAGCTACTTTTCGTTCAGCCGAATCTAAGTCCACGCTTTTATGGCTCGATGTTGATTCTTGTGCCAATATAGCATTAGATGCCATGCCTGCTAATACTTCTCCATAGGCTAAATACACGCCACCGTTGACGAATCCAAAGGGTTGTGCATGAAACGATGAAAGCTTCATAGTACTTTGAAAGGCCTGTTGAGTACAGTAAAATGTCTCTATCTGTAATTGTTCTAATAAAGAGGTTTCCTTCATACTATGCCCTTTCTACTGTGTGAATCAAGTCTTGTCGCAATATTTTCCCCATACTATTTTTCGGTAATGCATCAAAATATATCATTCGTTTCGGTACTTTATACTTTGCTAAACGACTGAGTAGATATTGTGATATATCTTCTTTGGAACAATTTGTTACCACGCACAATACAGGTACTTGTCCCCACTTAGGATCTGATACAGGAATGACTGCACATTCCTGTATACCGTCCATTCCATATAGAATATCCTCGATTTCCTTAGGATAAATATTCTCACCCCCAGAAATGATGATGTCCTTTCTGCGATTCAAAAGATATAAAAATCCATCTTCATCTACGTAGCCAATGTCATCTGTATTAAAAGCACCTTTTATAAGTTCTTTATTAAGATATCCTTTCATCAGCATTGGGGATGAAAGCCACACTTCTCCTACTCCTTCTTCATCAGGATTGCGAATTTCAATAGTAACACCCTGTAAAGGATATCCTACAGAGGCTAATTTATTCGGATACTCCTGTATACTAAAGGTAGTACTTTGAGCAAAAGTTTCTGACATGCCGTATGTCTTATAGACGGGTAAATTTCGTTGTACGCACTCTTGTAAGAGTGGCATAGGAATAAACTCGCCACCTAGTAAGATAGCCCGTAAAGTTGGTACTTGTATCCGTTCTACTATGCGTTGTAATACTGTAGGCACCAAAGATACCATGGTGACTTCATCTGTTTTCAATGCCTCTAGTACGACTTGTTCCGAGAACTTTTCACGAATCGTCGCTCTTGTGCCATTGTACAAGGTACGCAAAATAATAGATAAGCCGCTGACATGGAACATAGGGAGCACTACAAGCCAATTGTCATGTTCCTCCACACCAAGCACATTCGCAGAAGCTTTCACATGAGCCTCTATCTGTAACCACCGTACAGGGACTGATTTGAATTTGCCTGTTGTAGCACTAGTGTTGATAATACAAAATACTTTTTCACCAGATGGATTCAAGTCTAGATTTTCGTCATTATGCATAGGAGAAATAGCCTTGAAGTCAGTGTCTATGCATGTAGAAAAGCATAAATACTGTCGGTCCACTTGATTATGGCTATACTCATAAGTAGAAACATCCGTGATCTCTATGTCATCGGCTACCTTCTGTGCTCGCAATATGTGTGTCATTTTTTCTGACATCAATAAGGTGCGAACTCCTGTACTTTCCATCTGTTCTGTTATTTCTCGGTTAGTCAGATTCGTATTCAGCAACAATGTTTCTATACCCAATGCAGATAGAGCAAATAGGTGTATCGCCATGGATACTGAATTTTCAGCCCATAAAGCAATACGACTCTCCCCTCGAAGATGAGGAGCGAGTCGTTTTGCTGTAGCTATTGTTAGAGTAAACACATCACCATAAGAATATTTATTTAAGAAAAGCCTATCTCTATGGGTGTGTGCTCGTTCATATAACCACTTCATAGCCTAATCCATTAAGGGAATTTAGGGAACTGTTTGAAATTAGGTTTACGTTTTTCTTTAAATGCATCGCGACCTTCTTTACCTTCATCAGTTGTATAGAACAATAAAGTCGCATCCCCTGCAAATTGTTGTAACCCAGCTAAACCATCTGTATCCGCATTGAAGGAAGCTTTCAAGAAACGAAGTGCCATTGGAGATAATTGAAGAATTTCTTCACACCATTTTACTGTTTCTGCTTCTAATTGATCAAATGGCACTACTGTATTCACAAGACCCATATCTAAGGCTTCTTTTGCAGAATATTGACGGCATAAGAACCAGATTTCACGAGCTTTTTTATGGCCTACTAAACGCGCTAAGTATCCAGCGCCATAACCAGCATCAAAGGAACCTACACGAGGACCTGTTTGACCGAATTTTGCATTTTCAGAGGCAATAGAAAGGTCGCATACGATGTGTAATACATGACCACCACCAATAGCAAAACCATTAACCATAGCAATAACAGGTTTTGGAGTAATACGGATTAAATGTTGTAAATCTAACACGTTTAGACGAGGAATCTTGTCATCCCCAACATAACCGCCATCTCCACGTACACGTTGGTCACCACCAGAACAGAATGCTTCTTTATCTTCTCCTTGACCATGATTAGCACCAGTCAAGATGATAACGCCCACTTCTGCATCTTCACGAGCAATGGTAAACGCATCGATTAATTCCATCACTGTTTTGGGACGGAATGCATTACGCACTTCTGGACGATTAATTGTAATTTTAGCAATCCCATTATATGTTTCATAAATTACATCTTCATAATTACGATCTAATACTTTCCAATCGAATTGACTCATAGTTACCTCCAAAATGATTAGCTATTGTCTATACACTCTAAAGAATATTATATCAAATCTAGTAATAAATTTATAGCACTTCTACAGATTTGGTACAGCACGATGTGCCATAGCCACAGCAATTTCGTCTAAATGCAATACACCTACGCCCAAATAAATCGCTACACTTAGATGTTCTTGGCTTCGTGCAATACCTACTTTTCCTCCTACATTAAGGCCTACACATTTATTTTTAAGTTGTTCTAAGGCTTGTGCCGTAGCACCTACTACAGCACCTTTGCTAACATGATTATCAAGAATCAACTCTTGTCGCTCCGCAGCTACTACGGCCCGTTCAATAATTTTAGGAATAATCTCTGTGAAAGGTCCTCCAAAATCTACAGCACAGCTACGAATCCCAAGAGATTCAAATTCTTTCCGCAATGTCATCTCTTCAGCTCGGCTTTCAGAAATGGCAACATGTAATGCAGCTCGCCCAACACCAATACTCGTTTTTTCCATACCCTATGTCTCCTCTTAAGAATTATTCTATTCTTAAGTATATCGTATATTGATGTATGTTACCATAACATTTTTATGAACTACATACTATATTCTTTAAACATACATGAAGAAGCAATTAACTCTCTTACATATAAAACAGCTGCACAAGATATACTTCTTGCACAGCTATTCAAGAGGCATCGTAAATAAGAGAATAGGATATAAAGGATACTATCACCAAGTAAGTCTGTCATACATAGGAGTTACCTTAGAATACATTACTATTAGTTACCCACAGCTTCTACCATAGAACAAACGTACTTATATAATTGTTGTTCACCATTAGGACCCCACTCTCCAATTTGTTTCACAATGGCACTGCCTACGATGGCTCCATCAGATACTGCGGCCATCGCCTTTGCTTGTTCCGGCGTGGAAATACCAAAGCCAACAGCTACAGGAATATCTGTGTATTGACGAACTTGTTCTACGATGCTAGCAATGTCTGTTGTAATGTCACTGCGCATACCTGTTACACCAAGAGATGACACACAATACACAAAGCCTTCTGCTTGACTAGCAATCTCCTCAATTCGTTGCTCTGAAGTAGGTGCAATTAATGAAATGACAGCAACGCCATGAGCTTTTGCTTGATGGGATAATTCTTGTTTTTCTTCCAATGGACAGTCTGGCACAATGACACCTTGGATTCCCACTTCTTCACAGCGTGTCATGAAGCTTTCAACACCATACACATAGATAGGGTTCAAATAGGTCATGAACACAAGTGGTATGGTCAACGGCTCTGTACCGGTGCGCAAACGTTTTACCATATCAAAGATATCATCTGTTGTAATGCCTGTGGATAGAGCGCGCTCACTGGCGGCTTGAATGACAGGACCTTCTGCTACAGGATCAGAAAAAGGAATGCCAATTTCAATCAAACTGGCCCCCGCCTTCGCCATAGTACGAATGTATTTCTCTGTGGCATCAATCCCTTGGTCACCGGAAGTAATGAAAGGGATAAATGCTTTCTTTTTGAAAGCCTCTGCTATTGTTATCTTATTCATGTAAATTCACCCCTCTATATCTCGCCATAGCTGCTACATCCTTATCACCACGTCCGGATAAGCAAATGATGATACTTTCATCAGGACCTAACGTAGGTGCCAATCGCATAGCATGGGCTACGGCATGAGCACTTTCAATAGCTGGAATAATGCCCTCCATACGAGACAGATATTCAAAAGCATCCACTGCCTCATCGTCTGTTATGGGCACATATTGAGCACGGCCACTGTCATGTAAATAGGCATGCTCTGGACCTATTCCTGGATAATCCAAACCTGCTGAAATAGAAAATACAGGTGCGATTTGTCCATAGGAATTTTGACAGAAGTAAGATTTCATACCATGGAAAATACCTACTGTACCTTTTGTCATGGTTGCTGCATGTTCTTCTGTATCAACTCCTTTGCCAGCCGCTTCACAACCGATGAGTCGTACACCTTCATCCTGAATGAAATGATAGAACATACCAATGGCATTACTACCGCCACCAACACAAGCTAATACGGCAGCAGGTAATTTACCTTCTTTTTCTAAAATTTGCTCCCGTGCCTCACGACTGATGATGGACTGAAAGTCACGTACCATCATAGGGAACGGATGAGCCCCCATAACAGATCCTAAGACATAATGGGTGTCCGCCATTCGATTGGTCCATTCCCGCATCGTTTCAGACACAGCATCTTTCAGAGTACCTGTTCCAGAAGTAACCGGATGCACCTTAGCACCTAATAGTTCCATCCGGTATACATTTAAAGCTTGTCTCTCACAGTCTTCTTGGCCCATGAAAATTTCACATTCCATGCCCATTAACGCCGCCACTGTAGCAGTGGCTACACCATGTTGACCGGCACCCGTTTCTGCAATCACTCTCGTTTTACCCATTCGCTTAGCCAATAACATTTGACCTAACACATTATTTAATTTGTGGGACCCTGTATGATTTAAGTCTTCCCGTTTTAAGTAAATTTTAGCTCCTCCCAAATCTTTTGTCATTTGTTCTGCAAAATATAGTAGGGACGGACGTCCGGTATAGGACACATGTAAATCTTCTAATTCTTTAATAAATTCAGGATCATTTTTATACATTTCATAGGCTGCTTCCAGTTCAATGATGGCATTCATTAGTGTTTCTGGCATGAATTGTCCACCAAATTCACCAAAATAGCCATGGCGATGTGTTGTCATAGTCTATCTCCTTATCTGTTTGTTACTATCTTAACGATCTGTTCCATAGTTTTCATTTTCTTAGCATATATTTGTTACCGTCTTAATAATCTGTGCCATAGATTTTATTTTCCTCACATCTTTTTGTCCATTTGTTTCTAAGCTACTACTCATATCAAGTCCATAGGGCTGCAGTCGACGAATAGCACGAGCTACATTGTGTAGTCCTATACCGCCTGCTAGGTAGTATGGAACTTGCACCTCATCAAGTAATGACCAATCGATAGTCTTACCGGTGCCTCCACGTTCTTCCTTTGAATAGGCATCTACCACCAGTCCATCGATGGGAGCTTGTTTCCATGGCAAGATATCTTCTTTACCTTGCACTTGTATAGCTTTCCAAATCTCAATGGATTCTAATTGTTCTTCCTGTAATTGGCTCCGTAATGTTTCAATATATGTTACAGTTTCATCTCCATGTAATTGCACTACTGAAAGTGGTACTGCCTTTGCAATCTCTACAATAGTAGGTATCGTTTCATTCACAAATACGCCTACCCGTGAGCAGCATTTGTTACCGCTTGTAGTGTGTACGCTATCTTGCAAGCTTCTCGTAATGGATTTGGCTTGTTCTACCGTCACTTGTCGTTTGCTGGGTGCAAAGATGAACCCCACATAGTCTGGTTGTGTCTCCATTAATACAGGAACTGTATCTTCTTGGGTTATGCCACAAAATTTGACCTTTACCTCATAGCTAGATTGAGTAGCTTCATCTACTGTTGGTGCACTTGGTACCTCTATGCAAGATGTATCTTCTGTTCTGAACCTGCCTCGTTCTGTATTATTATGTATAAAACATTTCGGTCTGATAGATCCATACAATTCAGCTAATTTAGCAACTTTATCCTTAGATCGCATAAAGCTTTCACCCATGAGTGCAGCGTGAATCTTGTTGTCTCGTAACCGTTGGATATCTGCGGCTGTATCTAGGCCACTTTCAGAAACGAAAATCACTGAATCATCCACTAGCCTTCGTAGGCGAATGCTATTGTTCACGTCCACCGTAAAATCTTTTAAATTTCGGTTATTGACCCCAATGATGCGGGCCCCTATATTCACTGCTCGCAATACTTCCGTTTCATCGTGAGCTTCTACCAAACAAGATAGACCCAAACTATCTGCCAACTTATGAAAGCATGCCATTGTTTCATCATTCAAGATAGCGGCTATGAGTAATATAGCTGAGGCACCCCACAATTTTGCTTCATAGATTTGATATTCATCGATAATAAAGTCCTTCCGTAATACAGGAATCTGTACCACTTCAGCAATTTCTTGTAAATATTGCGGGCTACCTAGGAAGAAATCTGGCTCTGTCAACACAGAAATCGCTGCAGCTCCTGCCATTTCATAGTCCTTGGCAATATCTAAATAAGGAAAGTCCTCTGCAATAATTCCTTTTGAGGGAGACGCTTTCTTCACTTCACATATAAAATTAAAATCTAATTCTTGTAATGCCTGTTCAAAAGGGAAGTCCTTCGTGATTGGCATTCCTTCTACTTGCTGTTGCAACTCTAGCAAGGGCAGCTTGACTTTTGCTTCCTTGACACGCCTTTCAGTAGCGGCAACTATTTTATCTAATATCATAACTATCTCTGTTTCTATCCAAATATTTTTTAATAACCTTATTAATAGTATGTATATGCCAAATTAATCTCAGTAGTATTCATATAGCTAGATGATATCCATATACTCCCTGAATCTACACTATATAGTTACAAAGATGACTAAATAAGGCATAGAATATGTTATTCCTAAAGGATAGTCCAACTATATAAATACAATTACACTCTATTATGCATTCTGCGAGGCTTCCACAAATTTTGAAAGCGTCTCTGCACCCGCACTGGAATACAACAGTTCTTCTACTGTTTTGAAAGCACTTTTTAAGGTTACTTCTCCATCTTTAGCTAAGTAGTATGCCATTCCTGCATTTAAAATCACTGCAGTAGCACGACCGCTTTTATCTTTACCTTCTAATAAAGTGCGTGTAATCTCTGCATTAACTTTTGCGTCACCACCTACAAGTTCATCTGGTGTGGCGCAGTCAAATCCATAGTCCTTAGGATCTAATTCATAGGTCTTGAACGTACCATGATTGATTTCGCACACTATCGTTGTTCCGGTTGCTGTAATTTCATCTAGCCCATCGCTACCATATACGACAGCACCACGATGAACACCTAAGTTAGATAAAACCTGTGCCAATGGTTCCACTAAGGACCGATCGTATACACCCATCAGTTCTACCGTTGCACCTGCTGGGTTTGCCAAAGGTCCCAAGATATTAAATACGGTTCTGACCCCCATAGCTTTTCGTACGGGTCCAGCATATTTCATAGCTTCATGGTACACAGGGGCAAACATAAAGCAAATATTCGCTTCCTCTAGAACTTTTTTATTCTGCTCTCCATTCAGTTCTAGTTTCACACCCAGTGCTTCTAACACGTCGGCAGCACCGCACTTACTAGATACACTGCGGTTACCATGCTTAGCAATCGGAATCCCTGCTGCAGCTAATAGGATGGCAGATGTGGTAGAAATGTTGAAAGTACTACTACCATCTCCACCAGTGCCTACAATTTCTACTACGGTACTGTCATGTGGCACAGAACCAGCTTTTTCTCGCATCACTTCAGCAAAGGCTGTAATCTCTGTCACGCTAGGTCCTTTCGCTTGTAAGCCCCCTAAAAAGGCTGCCATAGGCACTTCCTGTACGTCTCCACTCATAATCGCATTCATCGTTGCTTTTGCCACTTCATACGGCATATCTTGACCCTCTGTGACGAGGCGTATTGCTTGTTGAATCATACTCTATCTCTCCCTTATATAATCTTATGGTGTTCTAAGAAATTCTTAACCATTTGCGTTCCCTGTGGTGTCAAAATAGATTCTGGATGGAATTGCACTCCATATATCGGATGTGTTCTATGTTCCATGGCCATAATTTCTCCATCTACTGTGCGAGCTGTTACCACTAGTTCATCTCCTAATGTATCTTCTAGTACTGCTAAGGAATGATACCGTGCTACTGGGAATTCTTGAGGAATGTCTTTCCATAATATGGATGGATAACATTGGGTAGCCACACTTTGTTTACCGTGCATCACTTCTTTTGCATACCCTACAGTAGCTCCATACACTTCGCCCATTGCTTGATGGCCCAAGCAGATGCCTAAAATAGGAAACTCACCTTGATATGTTTTTAGTAATTCTTCATACACTCCTGCATCCTTTGGTCGTCCTGTTCCTGGTGAAAGGATGACACAGTCAGGTGAAAGCTCTCGAATCTCTTTCACTGTCATTTCGTCACTGCGGATGACTTTAATGTCTTTCACTAAAGAACCGATTAATTGATATATATTGAACGAAAAACTATCGTAATGATCGATAAGTAATACCATGTTACACCTCCTGCGCCAATGTGATAGCTGTCACCATAGATTGTGCCTTGTGAATAGTTTCATTGTACTCATTTACTGGTACACTATCTCGCACAATGCCACCACCAGACCGAACAAAGACACGCCCCTCTTTTGCCATAGCCATACGAATGCCAATACACACATCCATATTGCCAGAAAAATCTAAGTACCCTACAGCACCGCCATAAACACCACGAGGGCTTTTCTCTAATTCTTGTAGAATCTGAATGGCACGAATTTTAGGAGCTCCCGATAAAGTACCTGCCGGCAAAGTAGCGCCAATAGCATCTAAGGCATCAAACTCTTCTCTTAATGTTCCTTTCACAGTACTCGTTAAATGAATCACGTGAGAGAACCGTTGTAATTGATGTAACGTTTCTACTTGGACGGACCCGAACTCACAGACTTTACCAATGTCGTTACGTCCTAAATCGACGAGCATATTATGTTCTGCTAATTCTTTTTCATCTTTGCTTAACTTAGCCTCTTGCGCTCTATCTTCCTCTTCATTCTTGCCCCGTGGCAGTGTACCCGCAATTGGGAATGTATAGACGCTTCTATCTTGCAATTTCACCAATGTTTCCGGTGAAGCTCCCGTTAATTCTACAGACTTACCACTCATATAGAACATATACGGAGATGGATTCATCGTTCTTAGTACACGATAAGCATTGAGTAAACTTCCTTTGAATTTTGCTTCTCTACGATTGGATACGACGGCTTGAAAGATATCTCCTTCCGTGATGTAATGTTGTGTTTTTCGTACTACTTCTTGGTATTCTTCGGAAGTAAACTCCGAGGTGAATTCACTTTCTAATACACCTCGCTCGATTTGAGCCTCTTCGCCTTCTTTCACTAGGTCTGCTAAGGCTTGCAATTCCAATTGGGTACGCTCGTAATTACGTTCAATATCGTCTGTACGTACATGACCGATGATATAGATTTTATTTTTATAATGGTCGAACGCAATGACTTTATCAAAGAGCATAAGGTCCACATCGTTAACCATGCTCGTGTCTGTATCACTGATGTGTTGATCCAAGGTAGGTTCTAGGTATCGAATGTATTCATAGGCAAAGTATCCTACAAATCCACCTGTGAAAGTTGGCAATTCTTCTACCCTAGGGCTTTTATATTGACCCAATATATTTCGAATCTCTTCCGCAGGGTTATGACATGTGAAAGTACGTGTCATATCGCCCTTGATCGTCATAGTATGGTTTTTACATGTGACTTCTAACAATGGATTATATCCTAAGAAGGAATATCGCCCCCAGTGATGGGTGTTATCTGCACTTTCCAATAAGAATGTATGAGCGCTCACCTTTTTTAAAGCTTTCAGTACAGAAATAGGTGTGCGTATATCCGATAATAATTCCACGTAAACCGGTACGATATCAAATCCCTGTCCTAATTGTTTTACCGTTTCTATTGATGGTTTCATAAGTCCTCCTGCAATAAAAAAACTCGCCCTAGACGTAACTGTCAAGGACGAGTTCATATGCCAAATAACTGCACTACTGCGCAGAAAGATTCATATAAATCGCGGTACCACCTTGTTTGAATGCATGCATTCCCCTTTGCAGGATACTATCATATCCCTCACGATTAACGCTCATGACACGTTATGCTATACTAAGACACATTGTCCGTTCCCCATACCCTCGGTGGTCCATTTAATAGACTGCGTTCTGCGGGGCTCTCAGCTACCCCCACTCTCTGGAAGTGCACGTTCTATTTTTATCTCCACCTCATCGGTTTGTTAGGCGAGTATTAAATTATGTAACTATACTAGCACAATAAAAAACATTTGTCTACTATAAATTGACAATATACTCAGTACAATAATTGTTGTAATAGATTAACGTCTACCTGACCCGGTGCCGATGCTTGTCCAAGTGTGCCAAAGGTCAAGCAATTACCAAACACATTGCCACAGGTCCGTGTCATCTGTCCTAACTTTCCCATAGACATAGTAATACGTGGCAACTGTGGATACCGTTCCGTTAATTCTTTTGTAAATTGTAATACTGAAAGTACATCATCACTCGTTGTTGGCATCAATGCAAACTTAATTGCTGAGGCTCCTGCAGATATCATACGTTCTGCATAGCCATGCAGTGTTTCTAGTTTTTGTGTACTTTGAAAGTTATGATAACTCATCACCGTTTGTATGTTTTGATGATGAGCTTGTTTGATAATTTGACCGATCGTATCTGTATAAGTAAATAATTCCACATCCACCGCATCAACTAGATTTTGATCCACAATTGCTTGTAATAAGTTACAGTAATTTTCGTTACTCAAGAGCGTTTCTCCACCCTCAGCTAAGGTGCGCCATGTAAACAATATCGACATTTTTTCATATCTGGAGTGCACTTCTTCTACCAAGTTTACTATTGTTGGTATGTACTCTTCTTCATGTAGATGAGAACCCTTCATCCACATATCTGGGCGCAGCTCAATAAGGTCCACTTTTGCTTGCACTGCCTCTTGTACCTGTGAAAGTATATCTTCTACCGTCGGTCCTACAATAGGAACGCAAATGGCACAGGTATTAATTTGTATTGGACTACTTGTTAGTTTTTTAGTCATCTATACCTCCTCATGATATATGCATTTAGACATATTACATATCCAAATAAAGTTTTTAAGATACTACTATTATACTCAGTCTTGTCTATTACTAAAGTAAATATAATCGATAACACTATACCATATGGAACCTTATAATAAAAGCCAAATTATGAAGTCTTTCACTCCATAATCTGGCTCTTTTATATTTCAATTGATTAATACTATGTATATCAATCAGATTTCTATTTAGCTTCTGCTGGTGCTGTTTTCACGATAAATGCAAGGGCAATGACATGACCTATCCATACTGCACCCATAACATATAAGGCTACTGGCATATTGCGCATACCGTAAGCACCAATACCTAATAAAATAGACACAGACACTAAAATATTAATCTTAGTACGCAATGGCATGCCACTTTTATTTTTAAATGGTTCTACATAGTTTGCATACAGTTTAGAGTTTACAAACTTCTCATGGAATCGTTTAGAACCTCTAGCAAAACAAAATACAGCAAACAAATAAAACGGTACCGTCGGCAATAAAGGCAATACGATTCCCAAGGACCCTAAGGCAAAGCTTATAGCACCCAGTACAATCCAAATATAACGAATCACACCCGTTGATTCTTGCACTTCTTTTTTTATTTCTTCTTTCACTTGTCACCCCTATATAACATATATTTTAGTACGTTTACTCAATACTAAAAAAACTATTCCAACAGCCATTCCAGCGCATTTTTTTGTTGTATTCCCTCATAGGATGCATTGCTATTAATCTCATCCAAGGTAAGCAAAAATTTAGGATGATAATCTTTCACCTCAAATAAGGGAGCTAGTTCTCTATCTAAAGTAGTAGGATCTAACACACTTTGACTCACTTGATAATACTCAAATACTCCATGTTTCTGAGCTACAAAATCGATTTCACCATTTTTTAGGATACCTACATGGACCGTATAGCCTCGGCGTAATAATTCTAAATACACCACATTCTCAAGTATATGGCCTGTATCTCGTCCCGTGTTAGGCACGAAAAACGCTCGTAATCCCGGATCCACTAAATAAAATTTAGAGTATAGTCTAAGTAGTTCTTTCCCCCGCACATCAAATCTAGTAGCTTCATAAATTAATAATGCATCTCGCAGGGCTGCCATATACCTTTCTACAGTACGGCTATCTACCTTTCTACCCATACTAGTAAGAGAATCAGCTATCTTTTTAGGCGTTAATAAGCTTCCCACATTGGCAGCAATATACCGAATAATACTTTCTAATATTAAAATATCGCTCCCCTTTAAACGCGTCATAACATCTTTCAGCACTACAGAATTAACTATACCTTCTAAATAGGTACGTAGCATTTCATCATGTCCAGAATATTCTAATGTCCCTGGGAAACCACTTACCTCTACAAAGAGGCGATACAAACCATTCAAAGATAGATTGGTTGTATCTTTATGTGCTTCAAAAAACTCTTTAAATGATAAAGGTAACATATCCAACTGAACATACCGACCCGCTAATAAGGTAGCCATTTCTGAAGACATAAAGTACGCATTAGATCCTGTAATATAGATATCTACATTATCTTTAATATAGAAACTATCTACCACACGTTCGAACCCTTGCACATGTTGGACCTCATCCAAAAATATATACATTTGTTGATTAGGAATTATTTTGGACTTTATGTATTCATACAACTGTATATAATCCGTTAAGTCCCTGTATTCCAAATCTTCAAAGTTAATGGCGATGATTTGATTTTCTTTTACCCCTTCTTGTAGTAACTCTTGTTGAAAGAGATAAAATAGAGTTGATTTACCACATCTGCGCACGCCAGACACAATTTTTATAACGCGTTTTTCTCTGTGATTTCTCAGAAACTGTATGTACTTTTCCCTATTAATTAGCTTCATGTCTACTCCTCTATCATTTGTGATACCTTTCAATACAATGAAAGTGTTATTCATACTCTCAGCATATTGCAAAAATACATTACAATGCAATCTTTAGTATAATTTTAACTAAGATTGCATTTGATTGCAATCTTTATTTTAAATAAATTACTTTTTGCATTCCGATGTAATTTTTATTCTATAATAGACAATTTTTGCGTTTCAATGCAATCTTTAATCGCAATGTAGTTATTATATCACAATATAATTTTGGATACACAGAGAATGACCCATACCATTAGATAGCTTGCAATCCCTTGTTCCCATACTAGTACACATAGCACGATAATAGAGGATAGCTAACTTACATCGTTAACTATCCTCTATGGTTTATCATAATGTACTGAATGCCAGTCTATCTTCCTATGTAGTTATACACAGGCATAGTCCAACATCTATAAGAATTCTATTCCTTTATCTTAGAACTTGTACGTACCTTGGATACGAGTGTAGTTACCTAATTTAAAGTTTTCTCCACCGTATAATGTATCACGTTGTCCAATACCTTTTGCATCGAATGTGTAGAATGCTTCTACTAAGAAATCTTTTGCTGGTACATATCCACCACCTAATGTGAAGCTTCGAATACCATCTAAGTAACGATCTGGTACAGCCCCTGTGCCATTACCACCTAAGAAAGCACCATGCCCGAAGTATTTGTAGTCAATAAATGCATTCCAGCTACCAGGACGATAATAATCAGATTTTCCTACATCAAAACGAAGTGCCCAGAAGTGTGGAGTACCACCTGTTTTATGGCCTTTCAATTCAAACTGAGGATTACCTGCTGGATTATCATATACTTTACCTGCTGTAGATTGATAGATACTTCCACCATTCATATAGCGAGCAAAGTCTGTTCTATTTTGACCATAGTCGAAAGATACAGCTGTATTATAACCAATTTGGTATTTTAAGCCTAAACCAAATACATTCGCTAAACGACCAAAACTGCGAGACTCATTTCCTTTATCGCTTGTATAATGTACAGTATGATTTTCATGGCCTGTAGAGCGTAAGTACCAAGCTGTGACACCTAATTTATTATTTACTTGTTGACGATATTGGATAAAACCAGCACGTCTAACCGCAGGAATTACATCACGTTGGATAATAACACCTTCCGTTGGAATGACTTTACCTGTTGCATTTCCTAGAGCCTCACGAGGAAGTTTACTGTAATGGTCAGCTCGTTCTAATACAGAGTTTACTTTTTTGAAGAAGTTTACTAACAATTTAGGATATGGTTTAGATCCTGTCACATTTATGGTATCATCTGTCAAAATATTCATTTCGATAATTTTCTCTTTTAGAGTTTCGATTTGTTTTTCATCAAATGTGTATACACCATTACCATCAGCAGTATGAGCTGTACCATTAGTATTTTGTGGTACTTCTCTATCTGCTGTTGTTTTATACGCAGCTACAATAGCCTCTTTATTAGCATCGAACCATTTAGAGATGTATTCTCTACCACCGTCTTTTAGTAAATCTTCATTAGTAAGTGTTACTTTAAAGAGATCTAAACGGCTGTCAATACCATTATTTTTACCATCATTAGGAGTTACGTTCAAGGTGCGTGGAACATTTGGAGTTTCTCCTACTTTTACTTTAATTGTGTTATAACCATAATAATCTTCTGGATCTGGCTCTTCTCTATAAATTGGTTCTGACCATAAGGTATCAAACTTCAATGCAGGTATTTCAAGAATTAATTTATTCTTATCGCTGTTGAAGTCCGCACTATACGCTTTGCTTGCCAACTCTTGCATGTGTTTTACTACTTCGAATTGTTTTTCTACAAATGGTTTGCGAATTTCATCTTTTACTGTTTTTTCAGTATTTGCCAATGTTTTTTCTAGGGCTTCTTTTTTCGCTTTATCATCAGCCGTAGCAAGACGCAAGTTTTCATATAATGGTTTTAATTTAGCACGTTCAGCGTTAAGCTCTTTTTCTAAATCATCTTTTTTAGTTTCTAATGCTTCTTTTTCAGGCCCATCTTCTGCAGCATAATAGGCTTCAGAAGCTTCATCATATTTAGTACTGATTTCTTCTACTTTTGCATTGACTACTTCGATTTGGTCATTAATAGGTTTTGATGTTGCCTCAATATTAGCTTCTGTTGCTGCAATTACTGCTTTGATAGTTGTACCGGCAGCTGCAATTTTATCTTGACCAGCTTCGATAGCTTTTTCTTCAGCCTCTTTAATTTCTTTCAATTGGTTATAGAAGCCAACTGTATTGACGGATTTATCTGTGGTAATTTCTTTATATCCATTTAGGTCTGCACCCATGAATTCTTGTACAGTTGGAGCTCGTTTAAATGCATTATAAATAGCATGTGTATAGGCAGAATCTGTTACCCCTGTGCTATGTGAGAAATCACCATAGCCGACACGAACTTGTTTTGTATCATTTGTCCAAACACCGCGAACACCATCGTATTCTTTACCAAACCAATATCCTGTGACGCCCATTGGTTCCGTCATACGGCCAGCTGTTAAGTCCCATTTATTGGTATGTTTAGTTACTGTCGCTTCATCAATACGTTGATGGTTGAATCCTTTTGTCACTTTTAATTGGTGATCTGTATCTACACCACGTTGACCACTGGCACTAGCTACCACACGTACATCTACATCTTTGCCAATACGAGCATCCACTCCTGCACGAACTCGTGATGTAATACCGTGATTATTTTCATCACGAAGATTATCTGCTGCGTCATCCTCAATATAGCTTGTAGCAGTTACACGACTAGTTGGGCGGTCAAAGCCTAAATGGCTATCCCAACGATTTCTAAAATCACCAACAAACTCTACACCAGATTTTTTATCTACATTAAAGTCACGATGAATGAAAGTATTCAAATGGTCTACCACTTGTGTTTTCACTTCTACTTTCGCCATATTTGGTTGACTCTTATCTGTAGTCGCATCCGCACCAAATTTTAAATTAATACCCATACGGAATTGACGTGTAGACAAAGCACGATCATCATCTCGATGGTTGAATAAGTTGTTAATACCAAAGTATACACGGGAATCTTTATTGATTTTCTTTTGAACGATCATATTCCAAATGCCATATGTTTTACGTTCATACATGTCGCTGGTACGACGGTCAGATCCAGAGTAGGAAATTTCAGATTTACCTTCTATTTTCTTAGCTTTTCTTGTAACAGGATCAAATACGATAGCATTTGTAATCGGATCTCTTTCATAGGCTGTACCAGATGTCATATATCCACCACCACCAGATACAGAGTTACTATCTAACATATTGATGTAATAATCCGCCCAAAGACTACCAGACCAACCTGTTTTTTCATCTTCGTAGTCTACTCCGATACCCACTTTATGACTTGGTTTATCTAATAATTGACGTGGCATATCTGGATTACTTTTATTCACAGCATGCAAGAATGTATATCCAAAACGAGCTTTCCATTTATTGGAAAGTTTTTGTTTTAATTCCCATTCAAGACCAGTAATTTTTGCTTTACCAATATTTTTAAAGCTATAAATCATATCTGGTGCATATAAGAATTTATAGATACCACGTTCTGTATTTTCATTTAAATCTGTGTGGAAATCTAACACATGGCCTGTATTATAAGCAGTAATATAGTTTTTAATATTATTTCTAAATACAGTCAATTTACTGTAAGTATTTTTATTTTCCCCTTCAATGGAGACATCAAAATTTAAGGATTTCTCTGGTTTTAAGTTAGGATTTCCTTGCCAGTACCAACCCATTCGAGCTTCGCCACCATTTAAACTAAATGCTGTAATATGGGATGGGAACATTTCCCAGTTATAGTACAATTCTCCCATACCTGGTTCAACATAACTACTACCTACGTTAGCTTTGAATCGACGATGTGAATTACCATTCAAATTATGAGTTAATCCCATATTGAAAGATAAGTTAGAACCAAATAAGCTACTGTGATCAAAACGAGCAATTGGAGTTAACATCGTGTTTTTATTTAACTGCCATGTATCTTGCACAAATAGATATTGTTTGTTAATCGTACCAGTACCAACTGTTTGTTTATTGATACGTTTGTTAGATTCTTCTTTAAAGTTAGCCCCATTTAGCTTTATAATTTTACTTAATTTAGGATTAACAGTATTATCGTAATAATACAATGGCAACTTTTCTACATCGGAGCTATAAATTCTATCTCTCCAACTAGTTGCTGTCGCATTATTTTCATCAATGGCTGCCTTATTTTCCGCCATTAATGTGGCAGCAAACTCCATATATTTAGCATAAGCTTCAGGATATTTTTTCTTTAATGTATTATCTGTTGTTCCAAAAATCCAAGCTTGAGCGTTAGCCGGATCCCCTTCTGTCAACTTCTCTTTATAATTCAAGAAATCTTCGTAGGTAAACTCAGGCACCTTACTATTTGGATTGGATTTGTTTGTATTGTACCATTCTTTTTCTTTATTACGTTCGATAATGCCATCTTTGCCTTTACTGAAAGAATAGTCATAAATATTAGATTTTGGATTACCATTACGATCTACAGATAAGCTCTTATCATAATCCCAAGGATCTATATCACGCACATAGGTATGCGGTGCATTTTTCAAACGACTACCTGTACCTGTTTCACGAGACATGCCAACACCATAGGATACTAGGTGATTGTCGTTGGCTTGGATATCTCCAGATACTCCAAAATTCCATTGTCTATGATCAATATTATCTGTGTATTCTAAAGTGTTTTTACCTTCATAGGTGCTTTTACCATAGTCACTGCTCAACGTTAAATCGTTTTCATTGGTACGAGTATAGTTAACTTCCGCTTTCCAATTAGAGACATCGTCTCTACCTTCGTAAGTTAAGTTCATAGTATTACGATTTAGATCACGTTTATAGTGCATTTGTGGCACCATGAAAGAATCACTATTTTTCACATAGCGCTCTAAATCTTCACGATAACGATCTAGCTTCATGCTGATCGTTTGATTATCTTTCACATCTATAATACTAGCCACACCTACATTAGCATTCGTTCCATAATACCGTAAAGAATTTTTTAGGAATCCATGGTCGACAGTATCATCAGCTCCTAGTGCAGATTGTCTAGGACTTTCACTAGCATAAATAGGCATAATATCTCGTTTGCTACCAAAGATATTCACTTTAACCTTACCAATTTTACCAGAGTCAGCTCGCACAAATACATTATTAAAAGGTAGAATATCGCTATTCCCTTTTTCACGAATACCTTCAAAGTTAAATTGTAAACCTTCTTTATTGCGTGGTTTATTCGTGATAACGTTAATAACACCACCCATAGCATCAGAGCCATATTTAGCACTAGCAGCACCTTGAACGATTTCGATATGGTCTAGATTTTCTGTACCTAAACGTTGCAATTCATCGCCTGCACCTTGATATTTCGCCAAATCACCCATCACAGGCTGACCATCTACCAAAATTAATGTATGACGAGGTTCTGCACCACGAATGGATACACCAACCCTACCCATAGCATCTACAGTACGACTCACACCAGTTTCACTAAATACGATATCCTCAGCAGATTTAGCTTGCTTAGCTTCAATATCTTTTTTAGTAATAATTTGCACTTGTTGCGAATTATACTTCGCCTCTTCTTGTGCACGATTCGCTGTAACATATACAGATCCTTCTGCATGTGCTACAGTCGGAACTAAAAAACTTGCGCCCCCAACCCATGTAGCAATGGCACAGGAAAGCATAAAATATTTATTTCTTGCTTCGCTTTTCCTTGTCATTGGTATCCTCCTATTAGAACAAAACTCTCTTAGTAATGAGAAAATAAGTCAAATTACTATTATTGTACCTTGTATTGATAATCTTTTTCTACTCTAAAAAGTTTCTAACTAATCCATTGCGACATTTTAAGAATTATTTTTATTATATTTTTGATTTTTATACTTTAATATATAAATCCTTACTAAATAGCAATAATTATTCATGTTAACAATTAAAAAATATTGATATTATATTAACTTCGTCTATTGAATAGGTAAGATAGACCATTTTCATAACATATAGAAAAGCTATAACCAATTGAGTATATACCTCAACTAAGTTATAGCTTTTCCTATAGGTATTTCACTTTTCATTCAACAAATAACTGTTATAAGATATATACTTAGCCATTATTGATTGTAATTTCAGCAAAATACTATTTTTTATTAGAATTTATATGTACCTTGGATACGAGTGTAGTTACCCAATTTAAAGTTTTCTCCACCGTATAAAGTATCACGTTGTCCAATACCTTTTGCATCGAATGTGTAGAATGCTTCTACCAAGAAGTCTTTGCGAGGAACATAGCCACCACCCAATGTAAAGCTACGAATACCATCTAAGTAACGATCTGGTACAGCACCTGTACCATTGCCACCGAAGAAGGAGCCGTGAGCGAAGTATTTGTAATCCATGAAGGCATTCCAACTACCAGGTCTTGTGAAATCAGACTGTCCAAGATCAAGACGAGCTGTCCAGAAGTGTGGAGTGCCGCCCATGGAGTGGCCTTTTACTGTAAAGTCAGCTGTACTACGAATATGGTCAAAATTAGTATGACCGTTCATATAGCGACCAAAATCACTGCGATTGAAACCATAATCTAAGGAGATAAGAGCATTATCACCGACCTGATATTGTGCACCAATAGCGAAAATATTAGCCAATCGTTTTGTCGTATACATATCATTGGTTAAATCAGGAACTTCCGATGTTACCTCTCCGTAAATAGGATCATTTAGATCGATATCCCCAGCCCAATCTTTATTATATCCCGTAATACCCGTATGAGTTACCATCTTAGTTTTCGCATGACCTGCTTGCATAGAATGAGCATTATTGTTCAAGGAACGTAAGAACCATGCTTGTAAGCCTAAACGAGGGTTAATTTGTGTTTTATATTGAGCAAATAATGCCTTATCGATTGCTGGAATTACATCTCGTTCCAACTTCAGGCCTGTCACTTTAATTGGTTTTCCAATTACTTTTTCGAGAGCTGCACGTGGTAATGTGTTACCTTGTTCAGAGTCTTGAATAGTTACTTTTAATTCCTCAAGATATTTTTTCACAATATTAGTAACTGTACCCTCACTATAATAATTTTCAATAGAACTAAAATTTGCCTCTTTTAATTCATTAATAACGTTTACATCTTCGATTTTATATGAAGATGTAGTGTAGTCATAAGGACCTACTTTCTTTATGCCTACTACACGCTTAAATTTATATTTATGTATAGGACTATTCAATGTATTCAAAGGTTGGTTCTTTGGTAGAACAGCTGTAATCTTAGCCCCCTCATTGTAATTGGTCATTTCTTCCTTAATGACGGAAGCTAAGGTTTTATCTCTAGTATCAGTTTGATACACTAATGTGCCGTAAAAATGAGATTTAGCAGCCCATTCAGCAACAGCCTTATAACCTTCCTCTAGTTTCTCTTTATTATTTTCCAGATAGTTTCTATCTAATAAAGATGGATTTCCCAATGATTCTCCAAATTTTTCGTTAACTTCATTTTTCAATGTACCATTTATTTCACCGAGTACTTTATTTTTTTCTTCCTTATACAATTTATTTGGATCATCTTTTTCAATTTTTTCAGGTCTATATTGATCGCTTTCAGCATACGATGATATATCACCCGCTAAATATCCCACATTATGATTTTCATCCTCTACTTCATATACTACCTTAACCTTGCCAGCCGATATAACAGGATTATAGCTTATATATTTATGGTTTACCAACTCTGGATATGCTTTATTGATGATATTTGCCATACGTTTGATGATTTCAGTTCTTTTAGCAATTTTTTCTTCTTCTGTTGCATTTGGCATCGTATTATCTACATCACTTAATTGTTCCATAAAGTATAGGTTTTCATTTTTCCCTTTAAATTCTTTTAGGTATATATCCATGAACGAGCCTTCTTGTGGAACCTTTTTACCATCAACTTCTTTTACTGGTGTCTTCCAAATATTTCCATAAATTGCCGCTATAGTCTCACTATCCCCATAAATTTTATTTAAACCAATAAACTCTTCCAATGTTGGAGCTCTAAAATAGGTAGAGTACGTACTATGGTTATAGGCAGAATCTGTAATACCCGTACTTGCTTTAAAGGACCCAATACCGGTACGGAATTGACTTCTTTGGTCCGTCCATACAGCACGAACTCCATCAAATGTTTTATTGAACCAGTATCCAGTAGCACCCATGGATTCAGATAAGCGACCAATCGAGAAATCCCAATGTCCGCCAGAGTGGGTAACATCTAGATTTTCTAATCGTTGTTTATTTAATCCTTTAGAGTTAATTGTTGTGTTTGCTGTATCTATAGAGTGAGTACCACTAGCACTAGCAAGAACTTTTACATTTGTATTATCATTAATTCTTGCATCTACACCAAAGCGTATACGTTGTTCTAAACCATGTTCTTTTTGATCTTTTAGATTATATTCAGCGTTACCAACATAGGATGTGCTTGTGTATAAAGATTGTGGACGTTCAGAACCACCATGTGCCATTAAGCGTGCACGATAATCGCCAATAAATTCAGTTCCTTTTTCTTTCTTAGCATCAAATGGTCTTTCTAAGAATTGATGTTCACGTCCCATATCATCGCCATTCACAGTAGCTATAGCTTTATCTACATGAACTTTTGTAATAGAAGTTTTACCATTTATACCATTTGTTACTGCAGGATTTTGCATCTTCGCATCTTGAGCTTTACTATCTCCACCTGCACCAAATTTAAGATTTACACCAAAACGATATACGCGAGATTGTGTTGCTCTATCATCATCACGATGATCAAAGATATTGTTAATACCAAAGTATACTAAGGAATCGTTGCCAAATTTACGTTGTACCATGGCATTCCATGTACCGTAAGATTTTTCTTCGTACTCATTAGATACATTATAGATGGCACTATCGGAATCAATACCACTAATCCAGTAGTTGGATCGATTCTTTTGTGTATTACTATCAAGCATTTTATGATAATAATCTGCCCACAATTGTGCATTCCACTTCTTAGTTTCATAGGTAATACCAAAATCGATTTTGTTAGTTGGGCGGTCTAATAAATGTGCAGGCATTGTAGGATCAGATTGATTCAACGCTTGCAAACGAGTCCAGCCGAAACGTGTACTCCATTTAGAACCAAATTTATGTTTCCATTCTAACTGTACACCAGTAATTTTTGCTTTACCAATATTTTTAAAGCTATAAATTAAATCTGGTGCTTGCATCCATTTATCTTTTTTTGATAATTGTGGTGCCCAGTCTTGTAATTCTCCTGTAAAGTATACGGACATATAGTTACGAATACGATTTTGGAAAACGCCAATGCGAGCGTAATCATTTTTACCTTCCCCTTCAAAGCTAATGTCAATATTTTTAGACGTTTCAGGTTTTAAGTTTGGATTACCTGCCCAGTACCAGCCCATTTTTGCAACACCTTGCGCTACTGGATTGGATGCGAACATTTGCCAGTTATACCATAGTTCACCCATACCTGGCTCAGAATAACCAGTGCCAATATTCGCTTTCAAACGACGATGAGCATTAGAGTTTACATTATAGGTAGCACCAAAATTCCAAGATACATGAGAACCAAATAAATTACTCTTATCAATACGTACAGTAGGTTGTAATAACAAGTCTTTATTTACTTGCCATGCATCTGCTATGTAGTAATTTCTCTTATCAATACTACCTTCACCTTCAGTAATACGTTGTTCACGTTCACGATATTTTTCTAGGAATTTAACACCTTTAAATTTTGGCGCTTTAGCACGTTCTGCTGGATCTAAAGATTCTCCTTGCATAAAGTATTTCACATATACCGATGATCCATTTATATCATTTTCTTTTTTTAATGCATCGTTGAAATCTCGAATTTTCTCCCAATGTTCGTCATCTACACCAAAATCTGTTAAGTTATTATACCATGAGGCTGGATCTGTTGGTTTAATAGGGTCGTCTAATTTATGGTCACGGAAGTATTCGTAAGTAATCGGCGGAATATCGCTTTCGTTTTCTGCTCCATAGTATTCATAATCTTTATCCCAAATTGGCAATCCATCTTTACTTGGTTTAAATTTGTAATCGTGAATATGAGAATAAACACGTAAACTATTATCACCAGGTCTACGTTCTAAACGGTCTACACCTGCTACTAGTAAATTTTTATCGTAGTCCCATGGATCGATATAACGAGTTTTTACGTTAGGAGAACTTTTAAGTCGGCTACCTGCTCCCGTTTCGTGAGTTTGTGCAATTCCCCAACTCAAAGTATGTTTATCACCAATGGCAGAGTTAGCATTGAAACGGATATCTGTTTGACGATGATCTACATCATCAATATAACGTAATTCATTTTTACCTTCGTATTGGGAACGACCAGTATAGTTAATCAATGAAATATCATTTTCATTGATGCGAGAATGATTCAACTCTAATTTCCAATCACTAGCACCACCACGACCATTCCAAATCATGTTCAATGTGTTACGGTTACTATCACGTTTAAAATGACGTTGCGGTTCCATAGGAGATGTACTATGTTTTACATCACGTTGTAAATCTTCCGTAAAACGATTTAAACGTAATTGTACATTATGCTCTTTATTAATATCATAGATAGCATTTAACCCAATATCAGATGTATCCCCATAGAAACGAAGCACATTTGGTTTAAATTCGCCTTCTAGTTTATCACCAGTATCTCTTCTTTCTTGAGATGCATATACTGGTAAAATATCACGTTTACTACCAGAAATAGCTACACGAACTTTACCCATTTGTCCAGAATCGGCACGCAAGAAGAAATTGGAATTACCATATCCAGTTTCTCCACCTTTAGCGCGAGAGCCTTCCCCATTGATTTGGATAGTTGGTTTTTTAGCTGCTTTTTTAGTGATGATATTCACAACACCACCAATAGCATCAGAGCCATATTTCGCACTGGCAGAGCCTTGAACAATTTCAATACGCTCTACATTTTCTGTACCAAGGCGCATTACTTCATCCGCTGCGCCACTAAATTTAGCTAAGTCGCCTAGTACGGCTTGACCATCCACTAAGATCAACGTATGACGTGCTTCCGCACCACGAATAGATACACCCACACGACCCATAGAATCTACAGTACGAGATACACCGCTTTCAGTGAAAATGATATCTTCTACTGATTTAGCTTGCTTTTGTTCAATGTCCTTTTTAGTAATAATGCTCACTTGTTGTGAGTTATATTTAGCCTCTTCATGAGCTCTATCAGCCGTAACATATACAGACCCCTCAGCTTGTACTGAGTTTGAGTACATCAACCCTGGTAGTGCTATCCATGTAGCAATCGCACAAGATAGCATGAAGTACTTCTGTTGCTTTCTACGATTTGTCGTCATTGCAATCTACTCCTAAATACTAATCATAAAATTAACACAAATAATAACACAAATGACAAAAAATATCATTTTGCTTTAATTTTATACCAATTTTTCTATCATATCTACTCCGAAACGTTTTCAATTAGCCCATTCCGTTATATTTTTTGCAAATAATTCTCATATTTTTCATGTGTATAACTATTACTTTTGTTTTTCTTCTTTTACATTCCAAGTATATGTAACATAATAAATGCCTAATGAGCACCATAGATGTACTCATTAGGCATTAAAAATAGTTTCTTATACTATTGTATAGATTCATACAAATGTATGAGATACTTAGAATTTATACGTTCCTTGAATTCTTGTATAATTTCCTAATTTAAAGTTTTCTCCACCATATAATGTATCACGTTGTCCAGTCGCTTTTGCATCAAATGTGTAGAATGCTTCTAATAACAAGTCTTTACGTGGAACATAGCCGCCTCCAACAGTAAAGCTACTAATACCATCTAAGTAACGATCTGGTACAGAACCACTACCATTGCCGCCAAAGAAGGAACCATGATCAAATCGTTTGTAATCGATGAAACCATTCCAACTACCTGCACGTTTATAGTCGGATTGACCAATATCAAAACGTACTACCCAGAAGCTTGGATTTCCTCCCATTGAACGACCAGTTGGTGTAAAGTTAATACTACCTGGAACATAGTTATACACAGTGCGTCCATTCATATACCGTCCAAAATCAGTTCTATTTTGACCGTAATCAAAGGATACGGATGCATTACCTGTACTATATTTTGCTCCAATACCGACTACATTAGCCACACCTTTGAAAGTGGTACTTGATGTACCTAAGCCACTAGCAAATTGTACTGTATTTGTATCATTACCCATAGAGCGTAAGTACCAAGCAGTCAAACCTAATTGTTGACCTACCATATGGCGTAACTGTACATAGGCCGCTCGTTTAATCGGTGGAATGACATCACGTTGTAATACGATACCTTCTGCTGGAATGATAGCGCCAGTATATGGAATGAAAGCTTCTCGTGGTAATTTACTATGTCCATCTGTGGCTTCTAAGGCACTTACGATTTCATTGAAATATTGCGCTACAAGATATGGATACATACCTGATTCATATGTTTTAGCAATAGAAGATTCACCAGGAGTACCGATAGCAAGATAATTCATTTCATAAAGTTTATCGCCTATGTTATCTAACAAGCTACTCTCTGCCTCAACTTTTACTACCCCTGCATTAAATGAGTTTTTAGCAATAGCTTCTGCTTGTTCTTGATAACCTTTTAGGATTGCTTCTTTATTCGCTTTAAACCATTCTTTTAAAAACTCTTTTTTATTATTTCCCAGAACTTTCATATCAGTTAATTTTAATTTAAAGATAGGGTTATCTAGGTTTGCACCACTCGGACTGATTGCTTTAGTAAAGGAACTTTCCTTATCTGGCCCATCCACTACAGGTTGATCATCAGGTCCATATACTAGTTCTCCATCATCATCATACTTATAGCTTTTTTCTTTACCAGTTAGTCTATAAGTTATTTCTGGCATCTTAATTGGAATCGTAATTTCTTCTTCTGCTTTTTTAGCTACATTATATTTTTTAAAGCCTTTATCATGTCCATAGGCTTTTACAGCAAGCTCTTGCATGTGAGCAACAACACCATATTGAGCATCAATATTGGCATCTAATTTAGTAGTAACTTCTTCAAGTTCTTTTGTTTTTGCATCAATATCTTTTTTGTATTGCGCTTTCTTTTCAGGCGTATCAGCAATGTAGTCATTGTCCATATAATCTTTTAAGGTAGCAATTTCACTAGCAAATGTTTCTTTTTTCTCACTTAGTGATTTATAATCCCCTTGTAAAGCTTTCAGCTGTTGATAGAAGTTGATAGTATTTGGTGCATCTTTCACAACTTTTTCAACTTTTGCACCACCTACTAATTTTTTCTCTTCTTCAGAAAGACCCGTGTAATCAAAGGTTGTTCCTATGAATTCATCAACAGTCGGAGGTCGTTTAAATTTAGTGAAGATTGCATGGGTATATGCAGAATCTTCAATACCTGTACTATGACGGAAATCACCGTAACCAATACGTAATTGGTCTTTATCACTAGTCCAAACAGTACGTAATCCATCAAACTCCTTATTAAACCAGTATCCGGTCATACCAAATTTCTCAGTCAATCGACCGACACTGAAATCCCATTTAGCATGATGGTTTGTGACATCTATTGTTTCTAAACGGCTATGAGAAAGTCCTTTAGATCCTGTTGTCACATGGGATGCATCCACCCCCTCTTGACCTTGTGCTGTAGCTACTACTTTTACATTCGTATGATCTCCTACACGAGCATCAACACCTAATCGTAAACGACTATGGAAGCCATGTTCATTTTTATCTTGTAAGTTTTTCAATGCACCATCGCTAATTGAGCTGACTGCTGTCACACGGTTCGCTGGGCGATCGCTACCTAAATGACTATCTCCACCAAAGCGAATATCTCCCACTACGGTAGCACCTTTTTCTCGATGTTGATCAAATTGAGACTCTAATACAGATGATGTTAGAGATCCTTGAGCTTTCGATACAGAATGTTCCGTCATTGGAGTTGTACCATTATTCACTGCTACAGTCTTAGTATCAGTATATTTGGAACTACTAGATCCATCGGAACCAAATTTTAAGTTCATACCGAATCGGAACTGACGTCCTTGTAAGGCACGGTCGTCATCACGATGATTAAATAGATTGTTCATACCAAAGTACACAAGGGAATCTTTATCGATTTTTTTCTGTACAATCATATTCCAAATGCCATAGGTTTTCTTCTTGTACATATCAGCTGTTTTTTTCGTATTGAACTCGTATGTGATAATAGACTTATCATTATTAGCAGGGTCCACTTGTGATGTAATGTAGTTACCACCACCAGCAACAGAGTTACTATCTAACATACCATAATAGTAATCAGTCCAAATGTTGCCACTCCAGCCACTTACTTTATCTTCTAACTCCAATCCTAAATCCAATTTATGCATTGGTTTATCCAACAATCGTTTCGGCATATCTGGATTTGTTTTGTTCACTGCATCTAAATATGTATAACCTACTTTCAATTTCGCATGGTCATTCAACCGTTGTTTCACTTCTAGTTCAACACCATTGACACGAGCTTTTCCGATATTGCGGAATGTATAAAGCATATCTGGTGCATGCGCATATTTTGTAGCCCCGAAATAAGTGCTTTCATCGAGATATGGATAGAAATCCATTAAATGTCCAGTATTAGCAATGGTCATATAGTTGCGAATTTGATTACGGAAAGCCGTCAATTTCATATAGGTATTTTTATTTTCTCCTTCAAAGGAAATATCTATATTTTTTGACGTTTCAGGTTTTAATGTAGGGTTGCCAATCCAATACCAACCTAAGCGAGCACGTCCACCAGACAATGGAGCCACATTCGTTACCGTAGGTCCAAACATTTCCCAGTTATAGTATAATTCACCCATACCTGGCTCTGTATAACTAGTGCCGACATTTGCTTTCAATCGACGATGTGCATTCCCATTGACATTGTGAGTAACACCCATATTGAACGTCATATGAGATCCAAATAAATCACTATGATCTAAACGTACAATTGGTTGTAACAAAGTATCTTTGTTGATTTGCCATGTGTCTTGCAAGAAGAAGTGCTGTTTCCGTAATCTTGCACTACCCATGGTTTGTTGGTTAATGCGTTTATTGTATTCATCTTTGAAATGACCGCCATTAAATTGAGGTCGTACAATTTTGAAGGACGGATCTTCCATGTAATAGAATAAAGCTAAATAATCTTTATTAATTACAGGTGGTTTGACCCCATCAATGGTTTCTGTACCTTGATGACCTGGGCCATACTTAGCAATCAGTTCTTTATTGTATGGAATTTCATTTAATTTATCATTAAATGCCTTGAATCGTTTCAATGCTTCTGGGTTACGGGATTCCATATTGTTTGGCGTATATCCAGAGTTATACACAAGTCCATGGAATGCGGCTGGATCTAATCCTGCTTCTGGATCTAGATAGTTTTTAAAGTCTTCGTAGGTGAACTCTGGTACACTTGTTTTATCTGAACCATCATAACCATACCACTCTTTTTCTTTATCCCACCGTAATACGCCTTCTCCATTTTCTTTGAAAGAATGACGATAGATTGTACTATCTGGTTTTCCGTGTTTTACAGCTAAACTCTTATCATAGTCCCACGGGTCAATATTACGTACCCATGTATGAGGTGCACTTTTTAGTCGGCTACCTTCACCACTTTCAGTAGTATATCCAAAACCATAAGAAAGTAAGTGATTATCATTTGCCTGTGTGTCTCCAGTGATATTAAAGCTCCACTGCTTATGGTCCACATTGTCCACATAGTTCAATGTGTTTTTACCTTCATAATTACTGCGACCATACTCACTTGTTAAGGTTACATCATCTTCTTTCGTACGAGTATAGTTTAATTCAACCTTCCAATTGCTTTTTTCATCTTGTCCTGCATAGGAAAGGTTACTTTTATTTCTATCTAAATCACGTTTGTAATGAACTTGTGGTTCATCTTCAGAATTTGTACGTTTTACAAAACGTTCTAAATCTTCGTTATAACGGTCTGTTGTAAAGGTAAACGAATTATTTTGATTCACATCATAAATCGCAGACAATCCTAAATTGGAATTTGTCCCATAATATCTTAGGGAGTTTTTAGGAAACTGTTCATTGACAGTAGCATTTCCAAATGGAACTTCTTTTCTTTCCCTCGCAGCATATACAGGAACGATATCACGTTTACTACCATGAATATTGACACGTAATTTACCTTGTTGACCAGAGTCAGCACGCATAAAGAAGTTACTATATGGGAACAAACCTTGATCGCCACGGGAACGAATGCTTTCACCATTGATACGGATATTCGCATTTTTATTTGGTTTATTCGTAATTACATTGATAACACCACCAATAGCATCGGATCCATATTTTGCACTCGCAGCGCCTTGGATAATTTCTATACGTTCTACATTTTCTGTACCTAGTCGTTGTAATTCATCACCTTGACCTTGGTATTTTGCAAATTCACCCATCACTGGCTGCCCATCTACAAGAATTAATGTATGACGAGGTTCAGCACCACGAATCGATACACCGACACGACCCATGCTGTCCACTGTACGACTCACACCAGCTTGTGTAAATACAATATCTTCCACAGATTTAGCCTGTTTTTGTTCAATATCTTTTTTAGTAATGATTTGCACTTGTTGAGAGTTATATTTTGCTTCTTCTTGTGCACGGTCTGCTGTAACAAACACAGATCCTTCTGCCTGTACAGGTGCTAATCCACCAAGTAGATACCAAGAACAAGCCATCCAACTCATGACTGCACCAGTAAGTAAACGCTTCTGATACGGCTTAGAATAATGCATAGCATTCCACCATCTTCCTATAAATACAAATAAATTTGATAATATTAATCATTTGTATTATAGACCTAATCAAATATCACATCTACTCCATATGGATTTCAAATGCTCCATTTGATTCACGAATTGTAAAATTATATTTATATTTTAGACGATGAGTTCATGATAATATACTTTAATTATATCTAACTTTCATGATTATATGTTTATATTTCATTGACACTTATCACAGCTAGGAATATAATAATAAATGAGTATGAATAGGGAAATAAAGATTCATGCTTTTGGGTATATTCTAGTTTTAGGTAAGGAGAATTATTATGAAATTCTTTTCTAAAAGCGCTATGATTGCGGCATTAGCAGTAACTGCAGCTTTCGGCGTTTCTCAATCTACTGATGCGGCGTACATGTTAAACTCTGAAGTAAAAGATGCAACTCCAGCATTACAAGAAGCTGCTTCCATTGGTGTTCGCACATATGAAAATCCAATGATGAAAAACGCAATGAATAAAGATGCTATCGTAGTTATGTCCTTTGGCACTACTTTCAAAGATACTCGTGCAAAAACAATTGATGCTACTATCAATGAAATCAAAGCACAACATCCAAATGTTAAAGTTGTAACTGCTTTTACATCCCATATTATTATTGATCGCATTAAAGCCCATGAAGGTATTACATACCCTACTCCAGAAGAAGCATTAGACCAATTAAAAGCTGATGGATACACTCGTGTTGCTTTAACAACATTAAATATGATTCCAGGCATGGAATATAACTATGCTGGTGCTGTATTCAACCATCATAAACAAGATTTCAAAAAAATGACATTAGGTTTACCTTTAATGTACTGGATGGGCCAAGAAGAACAACGCGATGATATTGAACAAGCATTAAAAGCATACTCTTCCCAATTCCCTATGATCCAAACAAAAGATTCTGCTGTATTGATCATGGCTCATGGTACTCCAGATCCATCTAATGCGTACTATGCAGTAATCCAAGATCGTATCGATTCCATGGGATTCCAAAATACATACCTTTACACAGTTGAAGGATGGCCAAACCTTGAAACAGTAATCCCTCAATTGAAAGAAAAAGGTATCAAACACGTTACATTAATGCCATTAATGATGGTGGCTGGTGACCATGCAAACAACGACATGGCTGGTGACGAACCTGATTCACACAAAAGCATCCTTATGAAAGAAGGCTTCACTGTAGATACTTACATCCATGGTGCTGGTGAAAACCAACTAATCCGTGATATCTTTGCTGAACGTGCTTCCGAAGCATATGATGCATTAGTAAAATAATCGCATAACAACACTATAGTAGCAATAACAATAGGGGATACGATTCGTATCCCCTTATTTGAAAGAAATAAACAATGAAAATATATTTAAAAATTTGTAGCGCTGTCTTACTCTCCACTTCTTTGTTACTAGGTGGATGTGCAAAAACAGGTCCTACTACAACAGAAACAACTCGCACTGTCTCTTACCAAGATCAGTCCTACACAATTCCTGCTAACCCATCCAAGGTGGTATCCCTATCTAACTCTATTTCTAAAATGATCTATGCTGTAGGTGGCAAAGCCATCGCTCGTGTTGAAAGTAACGAAAAATTACCTAGTGAAATTGAATCATTACCAAGCATAGGCCATACAGCCAGTCCTAATATGGAACAATTAGTGGGTCTACATCCCGATTTAGTATTAGGATTACCTAGCCAGCATGAAAAATTCAAAGGGCAACTAGATAGCAATAACATTCCATCTATTTTGATTAACTATGATGGAATCAATGATAATATTCCATTATTAACATTATTGGGCAATATTTTCCATACAGAAGACAAGGCCAAATCTGTCATCGAAGATTACAATAAAAAAATCGATACAGTGAAAGCCTCGATTCCAAAAGATAAACCTGTCAAAGTCGCTGTTTTACGTGCTACCGGTAAATCGGTAACAGCAGAAACTCCTTTAGCAATCACGGCATCTATGGTTCATGAATTAGGCATTACTAATGTAGTAGAACAGCATTTAAAAGATAATGTAACTTCTAAAACAGTGCCTTATTCCTTAGAAACATTAACAGTAGATAACCCGGACATAATCCTTGTCGTTACCATGGGTAAGAAGGATGAAATCAATGCAACCTTTGCCAAAGAAATGACTAGCAACCCAGCTTGGAATCAATTACAAGCTGTGAAAAACGACAAAGTTATTTTCTTACCATCCCAATGGTTCTTATTGAATCCAGGACTAGAAACACCAGAAGCTATGGCTGAATTAGTCAATATTATCTATGGTGTGAAAGTACAATTTTAGATGATACAATAACATTTTTTGAGGACCCCTTCAAAAGGAACTCTGTATAACATAAAATGACTACACGAGAGTGTGTTTACTCCTGTGTAGTCATTTTTACTATCTTTTTGATTCTTTAAAAGTTGGGAAAATTAGTATTAGCTATATCAGTTGTACGATATTTTCGTACAACTGAATTAAATGCTCATGTTAGATTTTTTCTCTTAATAATTTTCATAAACCATAATCAGATTTCTCTAACTTTAAAGCAACCCCTGTATCCGTATATAAGGAAACTCCCCTACTTCTACATCGGTTCTAACAGCAAATACTTTCTCTAGTAATTCTTCTGTCATCACATCTTTTGGTGAGCCATCGGCTAAGATCTGTCCTTGATAGAGTACACCGACCCGATGGGAATATTGTGCAGCTTGGTTCAATTCATGAAGAACCATGACAACTGTTAACCCTTCACGGCGATTTAAGTCCTGTAATAACTCCATAATCTCCAATTGGTGGTTAATATCTAAATACGTAGTAGGCTCATCCAAGATTAACACTTTTGGTTCTTGAGCTAATGCCATGGCAATCCATACACGTTGCCGTTCCCCACCGGATAAGGAAGATACTAGCTGATTCCGCAAATGACTCACTTGTGTGGCCTCTAAGGCAGCATCTACCACTTCTTTATCATGAGACTCTTGTTGCTTCCACCAAGATTGGTAAGGGAATCGACCACAGTTGACAAGTTCTTCTACTAACATATCTTTCGGGATAGATGGTACTTGTGGTAAGAATGCCATATATCTAGCTAATTCTTTATTAGAATAGCCCTTTGCCTCTTTCCCTGCAATTTGGATGGTTCCGGTACTTTTAATTGCACTAGTAATGGCATGTAATAATGTACTTTTACCACAACCATTAGGACCGATTAAGGTAGCGATTTCCCCTTCATAGACCGTCCAATCAATGCTCTTTAAGACTTCTTTTTCACCGAAGGAGACACGACAATCTTTCACAGAAATTACTGGTTTCATTAGTCATCCCTCCTCAATAAATACAAGAAGAATGGAGCGCCGAAGAAAGCCATAATGATGCCTACTGGAATCTCGATAGGACTAAATAATGTACGTCCCACTGTGTCGCTGATAACAAGCACAAAGGCTCCTAAGAAGGCAGATCCTGGCAATAAGAAGCGATAATCTGTGCCCAACATCATGCGCGCAATGTGTGGAATAATCAATCCTACGAAACCAATTAAACCCGCTACTGATACGGCACTGGCTGCTAATAATGCTGCCACAGCTGTCATCATAAACCGTGTTTTTTCAACGGCTAAGCCTAAACTGCGTGCTGTTTCATCGCCTAAGCTGAGTATGGTCAATCGTTTTGCCCCTAAGAAGGCAAATAACAAGCCCCCTATGGTATACGGAATTAAGACATACACTTGCGGCCAACTACGAGCGGCTAGACCGCCAACCATCCATAGTAGAGCCCCTTGCACTCGATCTCCATAGAATACGAGAAGGGCAGATATCATGGACCCTAAGAATGCTGCTACGGCTACGCCAGCCAAGATAATACGACTTGGACGTATACCCTGTTTCCAGGCCAAGGCATATACAAGTATGGCCGCTGTCAAAGCGCCAATAAAGGCGATGAATGGCACCGCATATTCTAGGTAAGGAAATAAAATTAATACTATGACACCAGCTAATCCTGCACCTGAGGAAACCCCTACGATTTGCGGATCTGCTAATGGATTTTTCATAACTGCTTGTAAGATAGCACCTGCTACAGCTAGATTCGAGCCTACTAGGGCCGCGACTATATTTCTCGGTAAGCGAATGTTCCATATGACTAGTGAATTTGTATCAGATAAAGTGGGAGACCACAATGTATGCCATATTTGAGCCAATGTAGTCTGGGCGGACCCAAATACTAAAGACAAGATGAGGGCAGCAATCGCTGCTGCCCCAAACACTAGAACGAGAAACATACGCCATGCATTGCGTGTTTTACTCGTTCTATTCATTATTTCTTTTCTTTTCCTTCTACAAATAACATGTCGTTACGTTTTACATCTGTGTAGAACAATGCGTTAACAACGGATGCAGCAATGGAGCTACCACCTTTGTTACCTTGAATTGTAATGTAAGGAACTGGAGATACTTCTGCCAAATAATCTTTAGATTCTGCAGCACCTACGAAGCCTACTGGAATCCCAATGATTAAAGCAGGACGAATGCCTTCTTCTAAGGCAAGGCGCAATACTTCGTATAAAGCAGTTGGTGCATTACCAATTGCCACGATTTGGCCTTCTAACTGTTTACCGAATGTACGCATCGCAGCAATAGAGCGTGTTACGCCTAATTCTTTTGCCATTTCAGCCACTTTTTCGTCACGAATTAAGCAATGTGCTTCACTGTTATGAAGTTTCAATGCTGGTTTAGAAATACCTGTGCGCACCATTTCCACGTCAGTGTAAACATGAGCGCCATTGTTAACAGCTGCAATTCCAGCCGCTACAGCACCTTCACTAGTACGGAATAATTTTGCATATTCTACGTCACCAGACGCATGAATGGTACGAGATACCACACGAATTTCGTCCTCAGTAAATCCCATATCTTTAACATATGGATAGATAATTTCCATACTTTTATCTTCAATTGCTTTCGGGTTTTTAATGTAATCCATCGTAATCCTCCCATAGGGTTTTAAATTCTTCTACTGTTGAAATCGTCACTGCTCCTTTCGCCGGTGTTGGGCGATCGATAACAATGACATGAACATCTAAATCGATAGCAGCTTGTAACTTAGTGTCCGAACCTCCTACAAGGCCAGAGTTTTTCATGACTACTACCTCTGCTTTTGTATCTTGGAACATGACCTTATTCATGTCATAAGAAAATGGTCCTTGCATAGCAATGGTATGTTTAGGAGATACTCCCAAATCTTCCATCATTTGCAGCACTTCCGCCGTCGGTAATACACGGGTCCATACTTCCTTATCTTGTAGAGCTTCGGACTTGGCAAAGACATGCATCGTCTTACTACCTGTTGTAAGATATACCACCTTACCTAATTCACCTGCTAAAGTAGCTGCCTCTTCTTCATTGCTCACATGATGTAATTTATCATACTCTGGCAATGACACTTCTTTCCGTTCAAATCGAATGAAAGGAATTTCCATATCTGCAGCGGCTTCGCGAGCTGTGGCAGTCACAATCGCCGCATAGGGATGGCTCGCATCAATAAGCATCGTTATGCCTTTATTTTGAATGAGAGCTTTCATCTCCTCTAAATTTAAGCGTCCTTCATGAACTTCAATGCCTGGATGAGATGCTAATTGTGCCCCATATTGGCTCACCACAGACACCAACACAGGTAATCCTGTATGCTCTTGTACTGCTACCGCCAAATTACGGCCATCTAGCGTACCCGCTATAACCCAAATCACAGTTTATATCCTCGCGGCGTAATGATTTTACCATTTTCCACATACGTTTGGCTGTTACCAATGATAACTAATGTTTGCATATCGATTTCTTCTTTGTGGAAATGTTCTAAATCAGAAATAATAATATGTTGACCTACACGACCTGCTTTTTGGACAATGCCTACTGGCGTTTTAGGGTCACGATGTTGCAATACTAGTTCACGTACTTCATCTAAATGTGTCACACGTTTTTTACTGCGTGGGTTGTATAAAGCGATAACCATATCACCTTCTGCACATAGAGCTGCACGTTTTTTGATTAAGTCCCATGGTGTCATCAAATCGCTCAAGCTAATAACAGCAAAATCATGCATCAATGGAGCACCTAACACAGCTGCTGCCATGTTTACAGCGCTTAAACCTGGTACGATATGTACAGGAGGGCGTTTTTCCTCTGCCACTTTATTAGCCAATTCGATAACAAGTCCAGCCATACCGTATACACCAGGGTCACCGCTAGATACTACCACCACTTTATAACCTTCTACAGCTAAATCCACTGCTTGTTGGCAACGATCTACTTCTTGCATCATGCCTGTACCTACAGTTACTTTGTCTGCTACAAGGTCTTTAATTAAATCTAAATAGGTAATGTAACCTACTACACGGTCAGCTTGTAGAATCGCTTCGCGTGCTTCTGGCGTCATGAATTCTGGATTACCAGGTCCGATTCCGATGACTTGTAATGTACCCGTGCAATGGCTACGGTTGTTCTCGGAAATATTGTTTTGTGTTGCAGTAGCTCCTGCCCCTGCGCTAGTAATAGTGCTGTCGTTTCGCATACGTTTCCTACTCCTATGGTTTGTTTAACAAAATTTGATTCTATAATTTGTGCCTCTTCAATACAAGGGGCCATTTCTTCTTGTGTATAAAATTGGATAGGCCATTTAAGTTCTTCCACGGCTTCCAATAATCCTATTTCATCAGCTTTTACGATGACTGAGCCCGCTCCTTTGACACTTAATGGGGATCGTCCTACATTTTGCAATGATTCTGCTACGGCTGAAAGTATCAATTCTTTCGGTGTATCACGGCGACATCCGATGCCTACCGTCATAGTCGGTGGTCGCAGCACCAGTGTAACACCTATACAATCAATGGTTCTATCTGTAATGACAACCTTTGGCTCATTCCCCCATGGGAATGCTTCCTCTGGATGGAAGAGAGCATAGTCCACTTGATGTGCTTGTACAGCCCTTTCAAAGTCATCTGCCAAAGTACTATCTAAATAATATTTGACAGTTTCTCCATTGACGATAGCCGCATTCACCTTGATAAGCATGGAGAAGTCTTCTACCTTGGCGCCTATCTTACGAGCCAATACATCTGGTGCGGGCAACTGATTCACGTCTGTAGCTGTCGTAATCACTGGAGTTGCACCCGTAATCATTGCCACCTCGCTAGTCCATTCATTAGCGCCACCTAAATGTCCAGATAATAGGCTAATCACAAAGTGACCACCTTCATCCATCACTAAAATAGCTGGATCTTCCGATTTATGCTTGATAAAAGGTGCAATCATACGCACTACAATGCCTGTGGCCATAACGAATAAGATGCGGTCATAGTCTTTCCACAACTGTTCTATATGCATTTTCAAAGAAGAAAAGGATATGGCTGTGTCTCCACTTTCACGCTCTACTTTTTCATAACAGTCCACCACATGTTCCTGTATATAGGCACTGCGTACTTGTTGGCCTAGCTTAGCCCCACGTTTTGTAACAGATACGATAGCAATCTTCATTACTTAGCATCTCGATACATATGAGCAAAGCCTTTGTCATAGAGTTTAGATAATTCATAATCTGTATCCAGTACACGGCTTACTACAATCATAGCTTGGCGGATAACGCCTTCTTCTGCCACCACATCAGCAATCGTTTCTAAAGTACCACGAATGATGCGTTGGTCTGGCCAAGATGCTTTCACAACGATAGCCACTGGTGTCGTTTTATCGTATCCACCTTCAATTAATTCTGCTGCCACTTTATCAATCATTTGTACAGACAAGAAAATGCACATAGTAGCGCCATGGCTAGCCAACATAGATAATTTTTCTTTTTCTGGCATAGGCGTTCTGCCTTCCATGCGAGTGATGATCACAGTTTGGGTTACATTTGGCAGTGTGTACTCTTGTTGCAAGGCTGCTGCTGTTGCTAAGAAGGAGCTTACCCCAGGTGTTACATCATAAGTGATCCCCATTTCTTTCAAAGCATCCATTTGCTCTTGGATCGCTCCATAGATAGCTGGGTCACCTGTGTGTAAACGCACTACCGTTTTACCTTCTGCCACTCTAGCTTTTGTGACTGCTAATACATCATCTAAGCTCATAGACGCAGAATTATGTATTTCACAGCCTTCTTTACAAGCTTCTAAAATTGCTGGGTTCACCAAGGAACCAGCGTAGATTACTACATCTGCTTCTTGTACCAATCGGTATCCCTTACGGGTAATTAATTCCGGATCTCCAGGGCCTGCGCCCACGATATGCACTTGTGCCATATTATGCCTCCTGTTTCACTGCAGTTACGATAAAAATAGGGCTCAATGGATTTAATAAATGGTATGGACCAGCTTTTCTGAAACGGCTCACTTGCATTTGAAACCCTTCATAAGTATACGGTCTACCTTTTAGTTCTTTTAAAATGGTATATCCTGTTTCCATAGTCACAGCGGTTACTACAAGACGACCGCCCACTTTTAACAACCGTGTGGCTTCGTCCATAATCGTCCCCATACCACCAGCGCTACCACCGATGATAACAGCGTCTAATTCTGGTAAATCTTCCATACCTTCTGGCGCTTTAGCTTCAATAATTGTTAAGTTTTTTACACCAAATTTTTCTTGATTTTGGCGAATTAAATCTGTCGCTTTTTCAAAGCGTTCGATAGCGTATACATGTCCTTTCGGAGCAGCTATGGCAGCTTCAATCGAAATGGAACCAGTACCAGCTCCCACATCGAGAACCACGCTATCTTCTTCCACACGAGCTGCATTCATGACTACCATACGAATTTCTTTTTTCGTCATTGGCACATCGCCACGAATAAATTCCTCGTCTTCAATTCCAAAAAAATGTCTCATCCTAATACCACCATTACGGAGTGCCCAAAGCCCTCCAATTTTTGTAATTCTTCTAATGTACCGCGTTCAATACGCTCATCTTCATAACTCAATCGTTCACAGGCTGCCGCTTTTGTATTCTTCGGCCAACCATGCTCTTCGATTAAATATCTTGCAATATAGGCAGGATTTTGTTCAGGATCCGTTAAGAAACCTAACTTACGTCCTTCTGCATAATACAAATCTGTTTCCTCTGGTCGACGACCGTGAAAGCTCATTAAATCTGCATTGTGCCATACTTCTCCAAGTCTAGCAAAGGCAAATGTCATAGAGCTAATTCCTGGTGTTACATCGATAGGATGGTTAGGAAACTTAGTTTTTAAATACGGCAATAAAGAATAATATCCTGTATCACCGCTGACTAAGACTACAATGTCATTGGATTGTAGTTGCTGTCCCATCCACTCTGCCATAGGTGCTAGTTTCGCAATAGGAAAGGTTTCCTGACCTGGCTGAGCAAAATCTTCTAATGCTCGCTCACTTCCTACCAGAACTTTAGCCTGCTTGATTAGATGTAATCCTCTAGGTACTACATACTCTGGGTTCCCAGGGCCAATACCTACGACATACAAGGTATGTGCCATGATTCTTCTTCTCCTATTTCCTTCGCTACCTCATCGACGGCCAATATAGTGCCATCTAGGGTAGATATGATAATACCAACCTTTGCATCTTGCGCAATATAGCGCATAGAACGCAAGGACGCTCGATCCGCTACACGCTGATAAATGCCCTCTAAGTGTTCCCGTTCAATAATTGGCATGGCAGCCTCTGTTGTGCGACAGTCCATCAATTCTTCACAAACTTCTCGAGATGCCCCTTCTAAGGCTGCATAAGCTACAATCGTTTCCATACGTCCATCACTCATGCGATTATGGGTATGAAAGCTGCCGCTAGCCAATTTGATAATTTTACCAATGTGACCAATGATGAGGATATTTTTAAATCCAATTTTGACACATTGTTCTAGCATGAAGCCAATAAAATTACTTGTTTCTGCCATTTGATTGATAGAAATTCCTAGTTGTTCTTTTGCGATTTCTTGACCAATACGCCCCGGCACTAAGATAGCTGTTGTATAGCCTGCTTCTTTCATGACACGCAATTGCGGTACTAAAGAGTTTTTGAACCCTTCTTCACTCATTGGTTTTACAATACCTGTTGTACCAATGATGGAAATACCACCTTCAATACCAAGAGTGCCATTCAAGGTCTTTCTAGCTAAGGTCTCCCCAGCTGGTACGGATACTTTCACATGAATGCCCATGCCCTTTGGTACGAGCTCTTCGAATACATAGGAAATCATCGTTCTAGGCCCTGGATTGATAGCAGGTTCTCCTACAGGTAAGGCTAGGCCCGGCTTAGTCACTATACCCACTCCAAACCCAGCTTCATACGTAATGGCTCCTGATTGATTTAATGTTACCGTGGTCACAATATCTGTACCATGGGTCACATCTGGATCATCACCACCATCTTTTACAACTGTCACCATTACTTCTGCAGGAGAGAGAACCTCAACCTTAGAAATAGGCACATCAATGAATGCATCTTGAGGATTTCGTATAGAAACTTGATCTACAATTTCTTCTTCAATGAGAGCAAGGAGTCCAGCCTTTACCCCTGCTGTTGCACAGGAACCAGTGGTGTATCCACCACGCATATCTTCTACGTTCATAGTCCCTCACATGATAAAATAGGAGCATCCATTGGGTGATGCTCCTTTATTTAATTAAGATCGGAAATTCACAAATTGTAATTCCACAGGTAAATCTTGTTCACGAAGCATAGTAATCACTGCTTGCAATTGATCTTTATCTTTTCCTGCTACACGTACTTGGTCTTCCATAATTTGAGCCGTCACTTTTAATTTCATATTTTTAATTAATTTGACAACATCTTTAGCCACCTCTTTAGAGATACCATTCTTAATAGTCACAACTTGACGTACAGTGCCGCCAGATGCTGGTTCGATTTTACCATACTCTAAATTTTTAATGGCTACATTACGTTTTACCATTTTACCTTTTAGGACATCAATAATGGCTCCTAATTTATATTCATCATCACAATGAATTTTAATGGTATCACCATCATGTTCTATATCTGCTTTGCTATTACGAAAATCATAGCGTGTACCGATTTCTTTCTTCGCTTGATTTACTGCATTATCTACTTCTTGCATATCCACTTCGGATACAACATCAAATGAACAATCTTTAGCCATATAAACCTCCAATAATTATTTACATGAACAGTTTAATTATACCCTAAATACCTTATATTTTCTACCTTTTCAGGTGCTTTTATTATAGCTTTTAGGAATGTAGTATACGTTAAAAAAATACCTAATGAATACAGCTTTGATTCCTCTATTCATTAGGTATCTTATCATCATAATATAAACTTATTTCACACCATCTTTAGTGCGTTCGAAACCTACTTGTTCTGCAGCGATTTCATATAAAGCAATAGATACAGGGTTTTCTGTTCCTACTTCACCTACAAGGGATGGATCTCCATCTGTCAGTTCACGAGCACGCTTAGCTGCTAATGTTACCAACGTGTATTTGCTGTCCACCTGTTTTTCTAAATCTTTTAAATGCGGTTCTACCATCATAATGAACGTCTCCTTTATCTACTTACTATATTATTGCTGTCCTTGTTCATTGCTATACCGTTTATAAATGTATTGAATCTTTTCTTTGTTGCGACTAATCTTACATGTTTCAGCTCGCAAGATAGAAGCTGTTCGTTCAATGGCATCTTCCAAATCATCATTCACCACTATGTAGTCATAACGATGTGCTAATGCTAATTCTGAACAAGCTAAAGATAAACGTTTATGAATCACTTCTTTATCATCCGTACCACGACCATGCAAACGAGATGTTAACACATCTAAGGATGGCGGCACAACGTAGATAAAGACAGCATCGCTGTAGGATTCTTTTACCTTCATAGCTCCTTGAATATCAATCTCCAAAATCACACTCTTACCTTCTTCTAGTAAGTTCATGACGTGCTCTTTCGGTGTACCATAGTAATTATCGTACACTTTTGCATATTCTAAGAATGCATCTTCTTTGATTAATTTTTCGAATGTATCTACATCTCGGAAGAAATAGCTAATGCCCTCTTCTTCACCCACTCGTGGTTGACGTGTAGTCATCGATACAGAATAGACCAAATTCGGCATTTGTTTACGGAGTTCTGCACAAATCGTGCCTTTTCCTGCCCCAGATGGTCCTGAAATGACGATTAATATTCCTTTATCAGACATGATAACTCCAATACTACTTACACATTATTCTATATTCTGAATTTGCTCTCTTACTTTTTCTAACTCTACTTTCAACTGTACAACTGTATCTACAATTGTAATTTCATTCCCCTTAGATCCCATTGTATTGACCTCACGGTTCATTTCTTGTAACAAGAAATCTAACTTGCGTCCAATAGGCCCTTCTTCCTCAAGGATTTCCTTTAATTGTACCACATGTGAGGCAAATCGGGCAATCTCTTCTGAAATATCTACCTTATCTGAAAGTATAGCCACTTCTTGCATAAACCGTTCTTCTTGAAAATCTACGCCCACTTTATCTAGCATAGTTTGGATTCTTTGCAATAATCGCTCTTCATGGTGCGCTAAGGCTACGTCTCTTCGACTTTCCATGTAAGCAAATAATGTTTCAATTCCTTGAAGTCGTTTTGTAATATCCTCTTTCATCGCAATGCCTTCTTTAGCACGCATATCAAGAACACCGTCTATGGCCAATTTTGTAGCCTCTTCTAAGGCACGTCCTATGGCATCTTCGTCAGTAGGTGGTTCCTCTACAGTAATCCAATCTGAAGAAATGGACATAATTGCCGATAAAGGGACCTCTTTCACATCTGTATAGAATCCTTCATCTACTAAAAACTGTTTAATCTGTCCACATAAAGCACGATTCATCCGCAAGTCTTTTTCTTGCTCACCAGATTCTTTATAGAGAATAGCCACCTCTACCTTACCACGTTGAAAGGCAGATTGGATTAACCGTCGTACTTTATCCTCAAAGATATTAAATTGTTTAGGGCTTTTAATAGTAATGTCACAATATCTTGTGTTTACCGTTTTAATCTCTACTTGGAAACTTCCTGTTTCTGTAGTCACTATGCCGCGACCAAAGCCTGTCATACTGTTCATGGATTTACCTCGCGTTTCCGTTCTATTTCTTACCTTTCAGTATAGCACGGTAGGAGTAAAAATAAAACGTTTTATTTGCTCTAATCTATATCTACCATAACGTTACTATAGTTAGAAATTTTATTTCACTGCTAATTCAGATATGCATTATTCTTCTCTTATATATCGCTCTCAATGAAACATCAAGTTTAACAATGTCTCTATTCAGCTATATTTTGGGTGTCATACCTTTAATTCAAAACCTACCTATATCTCCTAGTACTAGATTAGTGTATACTAGTATAGTGATAGTTTTTAAATTTTTCTCTTACTAATAGATAGTATAAGAA